>QJYB01000104.1 GCA_003247835.1 Gammaproteobacteria bacterium
CGCGATGATGTAGTAGGCGGGAATGGCTGCCGGGGAATGGGGCAGCGAGACCGAGCGGAACCGGAACCCGGCGCCTTCCAGCTCCGCCCGGGCAGCGTCGATGGCGGCTGCGGGAACGCCCAGATCGGCGAAGTACTCCTCCGGCAGGCCGATGGTCAGACCGTCCACGGGTTCGAGGGGCTGCTCGCGGCAGGCGTCGAGCCAGGCATCCGTGGTGGGGCTCGAGGTGGCATCCCTCGGATCGAAGCCGGCCATGTGCGGCAGCAGAAGCGCGATGTCCGCCGCGCTTCTGGCGAGCAGACCGCCCTGATCGAGGCTCGAGGCGAACGCCACCATGCCGTAGCGGGAGACGCGGCCGTAGGTGGGCTTCAGGCCGGTGATGCCGCAGAACGCGGCCGGCTGACGGATGGACCCGCCGGTATCCGTGCCGGTCGCTGCCGGCGCCAGGTCGGCGGCGACGATGCACGCCGAACCACCCGAGGAGCCGCCGGGAACCCGATCCGTATCCCAGGGATTCGCGACGCTGCCGAAGTGGCTGTTCTCGTTGGAGGAGCCCATGGCGAACTCGTCCATGTTCGCCTTGCCGAGGGTGACCACCCCGGCGCCGCGCAGGCGCTCGACCACGGTCGCGTCGTAGGGTGCTACGAAGTTGTGGAGCATGCCGGACCCGCAGGTGGTGAGCAGGTCCCGGGTGCAGAAGATGTCCTTGTAGGCGATCGGTATGCCCGTGACCGGCGTCGCGCGGCCGGCCGCTCTGGCGTCGTCCGCTTCCTCGGCCTGGGTGAGCGCCTGGTCCTCGTCGATGGTGATGAAGGCGTTCAGCCCCGTGTAGGAGTGCGCCCGTTTGAGGTAGTGCCGGGTGAGCTCTTCACTGCTGACGCGCCCTTCTGCGAGCGACCGGCTGAGGTCGCACAGGGACGGGAAGGAATCGATGCTCATTCGATGACCCTGGGCACCAGGTAGAGACCCTCCTCGGTGGCCGGCGCGCCGCGCTGGAAGAGCGGGCGGTCCACCGTCTCGGTAACCGCATCCGGACGCAGGCGGGCGTGGCTGTCGAGCGGGTGAGCGAGCGGTGCCACGCCGTCCGTGTCGATGGCGCGCATCTCGTCGACCATGGTGATGATTCGGGCGAGATCGTCGGCGACGGCGAGGCTTTCCGACTCGGTGAGCCTGAGCTTGGCCAGGTTGGTCAGATGGCGGATGTCGATCTTAGTCATGGGACGGACGTCTCAGGCGCGCCGGGGCGCAAAGCCTAATCCAATCATCTGTGAAGTTCTAATGAAGTCCCAAGATCTCTATACTGTGCGCCTTCGATCGATCGTTGATCACTCAACAGAGCCCCCAGATGTTCAAGAATATACGCGGGTTGTTCTCCCGGGATCTGTCCATAGATCTGGGAACAGCCAACACGCTGATCTACGTGCGTGATCAGGGCATCGTCCTCAACGAACCGTCGGTGGTCGCCATCCGGGTACAGGGAAACCAGAAAACGGTGGCTGCCGTCGGTCTCGACGCCAAACGCATGCTAGGCCGGACGCCCGGCAACATCACCGCCATCCGGCCCTTGAAGGACGGCGTGATTGCCGACTTCCTGGTGACCGAGAAGATGCTCAAGTACTTCATCAACAAGGTCCATGAGAACTCGTTCATCCGGCCGAGCCCGCGTGTGCTGGTCTGTGTGCCGTGCAAGTCGACCGAAGTGGAGCGGCGGGCCATCCGGGAGAGCGCGCTGTCGGCGGGTGCCCGGGACGTGCGCCTGGTGGAAGAGCCCATGGCGGCCGCCATCGGCGCCGGTCTGCCGGTGCAGGAAGCGGTGGGCACCATGGTCGTGGACATCGGTGGCGGCACCACCGAGATCGCCATCATCTCGCTGAACGGCGTCGTCTACTCGGATACGGTCCGGGTGGGCGGTGACCGGTTCGACGAGGCCATCGTTGCTTATGTGCGCCGGACCCAGGGCAGCCTGATCGGCGAGGCGACGGCGGAACGCATCAAGCAGGAGATCGGTGCGGCATACCCCCAGAAGGAGATCCGCGAGATCGACGTGCGTGGCCGCAACCTTGCGGAAGGTGTGCCGCGAAGCTTCACTCTGAACTCCAACGAGATTCTCGAGGCTCTGCAGGAACCCCTTTCCATGATCGTTCAGGCGGTCAAGAGCGCGCTGGAGCAATGTCCGCCGGAACTTGCCTCGGACATCGCCGAGACCGGCATGGTGCTCACGGGTGGCGGCGCGCTGTTGCGTGACCTGGACGTGCTCCTCGCCGAAGAGACTGGACTGCCGGTGATCATCGCCGAGGACCCGCTCACCTGCGTGGCACGCGGCGGTGGCAAGGCGCTGGAGCTCATGGACGCGGCAGGCAATGCCGATCTGCTCTCTACCGAATAGAATGACAGAGTTCCGCTAGAGAGGGGCTCCGTATCAAAGCACTGTTCGTCCGGGATTCTGGCGCGGGCTACCTGCTGGCCGGCCTGATGCTGGTCTCGGCGGTGCTCGTCACCCTGGACATCACGACACGGCTCCTGGAGCCCGTCCGCAGCACCATCGGCACGATCGTCAGTCCCCTCCAGCTGATCGCGGAGTTTCCCTACCTCGTTGCGGGTCAGGTTGGGGAGGTGGCTTCTTCCCGGGAAACGCTCCGGGAACGGAACGCCGAGCTCGAACGGCGCATTCTGGAGCTGACCCAGATTTCTCAGCAGTACCTGTCCATGAAGATGGAGAACGAACGCCTGCGGGCGCTGCTCGGCAGCCGTGCGCGGCTGCCCGCCGAGGTCATGGTGGCCGAGCTCATTGCCATCGTGCCAACTCCCAACACGCACCAGGTGATCATCGACAAGGGGACGGATGCCGCAGTGCACGTCGGTCAGGCTGTGCTCGATGCCAATGGCCTGTTCGGTCAGGTGGTGGAGGTGGACCGTTTCACCAGCCGTGTCATGCTGATCGTAGACCCGAGTCACGCCGTGCCGGTTCAGGTGAACCGCAGTGGCGTGCGCAGTGTTGCCGCGGGTACCGGCGAGCTCGACCGGCTCGTGCTGGAGAACGTGCCGGTGACTGCAGACATTCAGGTCAACGACCTGATGGAAAGCTCGGGACTGGGCGGGCGTTTTCCCCGCGGATATCCGGTCGGCATCGTCACGTCCGTGCAGATCGATGACACCAGTCCATACGCCCAGGTGGACGTGCGGCCGCTCGCCGCGCTGGACCGGTCCCGCCACGTGCTGGTGGTGTTCACACCCGAGCCGCAGGCAGACATGTTCGACGAGGTGGAGGCGGCAGGGTCTCTGACGGATCCCTCGGAGTACGAGGAAGCGGGAACTGAAACCGAAACCGAAGGGGTATCACCATGAATCCGGCGCAGGGCGGCTGGCTCATCCTGCTGACGCTGATCGGCGCGCTGCTGCTGGCCATCGTGCACCTCCCGGAAACGACGCCTCAGTGGCTCGGCTGGCTGCGCCCGGCCTGGGTGGCCATGGTGGTGTTCTTCTGGGTCATGGAGCTGCCGCACCGGCTGGGCCTCGTCACCGTGTGGCTGTTCGGCGTGCTGCTCGACGTGCTGTACGCCGATCCGCTGGGGCTCAACGGTGTGGTGCTGGCATCGGTGACCTACATTGCCTGGCGGTTCTACGAGCGGCTGCGCATGTACTCGGTGCTCCAGCAGGGTGGCGTGATCTTTCTGCTGGTGCTGGGTGGCGAGGTGGTGCGTCTGCTCGTTCAGGATCTGGCCTGGAGCCGTGGCATGACCTGGGGTGTGGCGTTGCCGGCGCTGACCAGCTTCCTCGCCTGGCCGTTCGTCTACCTGCTGCTGTCGAGACTCAAGTCCCAGGTCCGTGTCGAGTAAACGGCTCAAGCTGGCATCGGGCTCGCCGCGGCGCGCCGAGCTGCTCACCCTGATCGGCATCCCCTTCGAGGTCGCGTTACCGGCGGTGGACGAGACGCCGCTGTCTGGTGAAGACGCCGCCCGATACGTGGCACGTATGGCGCGCACGAAAGCCGCAGCGGTACCGGCCGAAGGTGCCGTAGTGCTGGCGGCGGATACCGTGGTCGTCCTGGACGGGCGCATTCTCGGCAAGCCGGAGGACGAGGCGGATGGGGTGAGCATGCTCTGCGCCCTCGGTGGTCGGACGCACGAGGTGCTCACCGCCATCGCGGTGACCGACGGTGTGGACATCCATGGAGAAGTGGTTCGGACGACCGTCCGCTTCGTCCCCGTGGACGAGTCCCTGGCCCGGGCCTACTGGGCGACGGGAGAAGGGGCGGACAAGGCTGGCGGTTATGGTATTCAGGGTATTGGGGGTATATTGGCGGAAAGTATCACCGGCAGTTACAGCGCGGTCGTCGGCCTGCCCCTGTCCGAGACGGAGCGGGCACTCACCCGGTTCGGCGTGGACACCTGGCGCTATCGCTGACGCCTCACCGCAGCCCTCGCGGCCGCAGCGCGGTCATAGAAAGTCATGGCTGAAGAGTTACTCATCACCGTCAGCGAGTTCGAAACGCGGGTCGCCAAGCTTGCCGGCGGCGCGGTCCAGGAAGTACATCTGGCACCTGCCAGCGGTTACAGCCTGACCGGCAACATCTACCTGGGGCGGGTCGAGCGGATCATCCAGGGCATGCAGGCGGCCTTCGTCGACGTCGGGCTCGAGCGCCCCGGATTCCTGCACGTACGCGACATCGAAGGACCCCGTCTCATTCAGGCCGATGGCGGTGAGGCAGCCGCGCCCATGGATATCCGCCAGCTGCTGCACGAAGGGCAGAAGCTCATGGTGCAGGTGGCCAAGGATCCGATTTCCGGCAAAGGCGCGAGACTCACCACCCAGCTTGCCATTGCCTCCCGCTACATGGTGCTGATGCCTTTTACGGATCACATCGGCATCTCGCAGCGGATAGAGGATGACAGCGAGCGGGAACGGCTCAGAACGCTGATCGACGAGGTCCGTCGAGATCAGTCCATCGGTATGGGCTTCATCGCCCGCACCGCGGCGGAGGGTGCGGACCGCGAAGCCCTGGACCTCGACGTTCGGGTGCTGACCCGGATCTGGGACAGGGTGCTGGAAAAGAAAGCGGGTGCCGGCGCACCTGCCATGGTCTACGAGGAACTGCCCCTGCACATCCGCGTGGTGCGGGATCTCACCGACCCGGACGTGGAGAGTATCCGGATAGACGATCTCGACACCTATCGGCGGGTCCGTCGCTTCGTGGACGAGTTCATCCCGGAATTCTCGAGTCGGATGATCCACTACGACGAAGCGCGCCCGCTGTTTCAGCGCTTCGGGGTGGAAGACGAAATCACCCGGGCGCTCGAGCGGAAGGTGAACCTCAAGAGCGGCGGCCATCTGGTCATCGAGCAGACCGAAGCCATGATCACCATCGACGTGAACACCGGCGGCTATCTCGGCAGCAAAAGCCTCGAGGAGACCGTCTTCCGCACGAACCTGGAAGCGGCGGCCGTCATTCCACGGCAGCTGCGATTACGGAATCTTGGCGGCATCATCGTCATCGACTTCATCGACATGGAAGACGAGGAACATCGCCGGCAGGTGCTCCGCGCCCTGGAGAAAGCTGCGGAGGCGGATGCCACGCGGATCCGGATCGAAGGGTTCTCCTCCCTGGGGCTGGTTCAGATGAGCCGCAAACGAACCCGGGAGAGCCTGATCCAGCAGGTCTGCGAACCCTGTTCGCAGTGCGGTGGCCTCGGCTATGTGAAGACTCCGGAAAGTACCTGCCTGGAAGTGTTCCGTGCGATCCTCGACGACGCCCGGGTCCGTTGCGACGGGCCGCGGCAGGACTATCTGATCCGCGCCACCCCGGAAGTGGTGGATCGGCTGCTCGACGAGGATGCGGAACCGCTGAAACGTCTGTCCGAGAAGATCGGGCGCGACATCAGCATCCAGGTGGAGCCCAGCTGCCTGCCCGGGGATTTCGATGTCGTTCTGGTACAACCCATGCGGCATTCCAACTGAGGCGACGGGTCCTGCGCCACGGGGCGCGTCCGGGAGATGAATTTTTGGCGGCGCGAGGGTCCAACACGTCATGATGCGAGAGATCGTCTACCCGCGGATTCCGGGGCGGAACGGGAGCTGAGCTTGTCCCGCCTGGTGTTGCGACCGCTGTTCGTGTTCCTGACGCTGGCCATGCTGGTGCTGGCGTTCTTTCAGGTCAGCGGACGGCTGCTGTTTTCCTTCCTCGATGAGCTGGAAGTCGGCATCAACCAGTGGCTGGCGCCGCTGGGTGTGGAGCTCCACGGTCTCGAGGGAGACTGGCGGCAGCTCGACCCCGTGGTGCGGGTCCGACAGGTGACACTGCCGGCTGGAGAGCTCACCGGGGTGGAGGTGGAAGTGGACTGGCTGGAGAGCCTGATCCGCAACCGCCTGATTGCCCGGCAGGTCCTGCTTGAAGATGGCCGGCTGCTGCTCGAGCGAGGGCCACGAGGCTGGCAGCTGGTTGGTGCGAAAGCCGCCGGCGAATTCAATCCTTTCGATACGCTCTACCACAGCGATCAGATCGAAGCGTCACTCACCCTGGGGTTCGTCGGTGACGACGGTGCGGCAAGGGCTGCGGACGACGTGCACCTACGTTACCTGGCGCAGAACGGGGGTGGTCGGCATCGGCATCGACTGAGCCTCGACAACGCCATCTGTCCCCCCGTCGCGGACGGCGACACCGCCTCCAGTGGCTGTGGGGTGCAGGTTGCCATCGACGAGCAGGAAGCCATGCCGTTCCTGTGGCCGCGACGCATCGAAGCCAGTCTCTCCGGCGGCGGGCTCGCCATTCCCGAGCCGCTGCTCGCCGGCGATGGCGGGCGGGTGGAGCGCCTGGAAGGCACCTGGTGGCGTCTGGGTGATGACTCGGGAGGCGAAGCTCAGGTGCAGCTCGCCGATCTGGCGATGAACGATGACGTGCTCTCCGGCGGGTTCAAGCTCCTGGCACGTGGTGAAGGAGACCTCCACCACCTGTCTCTGAGAAATCTGACGGTGGCCAACGGCGATGACCGCTGGGCATTGCCGGATTTCTGGATGACGCTGGCTGTCGGTGCCGAACAGAGCACGCTGCAGGCATGGACGGACCGGCTCGAGACCGGCCGCGGCTTCCAGTTTCTGACCGCGCTGGCACCACGTGAGTCCGCCGTGTTCCGCTGGCTCAACGGCCTCAACGTGCAGGCGACCGCACTGAACGTGCACGCCTTCGTGCGGTTTCCCGATCTGCTTACCGGTTACGTGGCGACGGTTCGTGACGTGTCGCTGGACGGCTTCAACGGTGCGCCGTGGATCCGGGGCGCCACTGGCGAGCTGCTGGGCGCTAACCGAACGATCCAGATGTCGATCAACGCGGACGATCTGGGTGTCCAGTTCCCCGAGATGTTTCACCAGCGCTGGCTCATGGACCATCTGAGCGGGCGACTGCAGGCCTACGTCTCGGCAGACTACTTCGGTCTGAAGGGATCGAACCTGCGGGCGGAGCTCGGTGGCAGCCATGCATCCGGTGGATTCGCGCTGACCCGACCGCGCGACAATCCGTACCGGGAACGGTTGAGCCTGCTCATCAACCTGGACCGGACGACAGTGGGTGAGGCCAAGGAATACATTCCTTACCGCTTGCCGGAAGGTCTGCCGGAGTGGCTCGACGCCGGGCCGAGATCCGGCAACCTTTTCGACGTCGCGTTTGCCTACCAGGGGCAGATCCACACACGACCGTTCGAGCTGGCGAGGCGTGTGGCGTTCTCAGCCCGCATCGAGGACGGCTACGTCCAGTACCATCCGGACTGGCCGGCGGTTTCGGCGCTGGCCGGGCGGATCGGCGTGGGCGGCAGCGACGTCCGCATTGCCGTCGATGCGGGGACCAGTCAGACGAGCAGCAACCTGGCAGGCAGCCACATCCAGCTCACAGACAACGCCACCTATGCGGACATCGATCTGGTGTCCGACACGACCGTGGCGGAAGCGCTGGCGTTCATTCGCGGCACGCCGCTGACCAACTGGATGGGCTTCGTGCAGCCCGACTGGTCCGGTGACGGGCGGGTGACCATGACCGGGCGGCTCCGCGTACCGCTCAAGCTGGGCGAAGAGCACATCGGGCAGATCGACGATCTTCAGGTCGATCTGGACATCGGGCTCGAAGGCGCGGATCTCAACCTGCCATCGTACGGTGTGGCGCTCGGCGATCTGACCGGCGCCGTGCACTACGAGTATCCCTACAGCGTCGCTGCGACCGGAGTGCGCGGTCGCATTTTCGATCGGCCGGCCATCTTCGGCGCGAGCTCCGATGTGGACACGGTCAGCTTTCACGTCGACGGGCAGGCGCCGTACGAGGATGTCCTGGCGCTGCTGAACATCGACGATCCCGGCGGGATCCGCGGCGGATTCGACTTCAATGCCGACCTGCACATCGAGATGGGAGATGCGATTACCCGGCTGGACGTGATGTCGGATCTCACCGGACTCGCACTGGAAGCGC
>QJYB01000012.1 GCA_003247835.1 Gammaproteobacteria bacterium
GCTGAAAGTAGCGGCTGATACTGGTCGCAATCTGCAACTGCAGGGCCATGGGATCTTCACTCCGGCCATCGAAGACCTGCCGCCACACCGCTTCGCCGCGCTGCAGATCCGTCAGCTCCAGGTTCACCTCGACCTTGTCGGCGTCTCGCTGTAGGGCACCGTGGAGGGCGAAATCGGCCACCTCGCGCAGATCAGGAGGTGATCGTCCAGTCAGCTCACCCGGAGGAAGCACGACGTAGCCGGACATGGCGCCGATCTGACGCCGTAGTTCCAGGGTTACGCCACCCGCCAGCCAGTCGAGGTCCGCCGACGCGCTGAGATCGTGCAGATCGAGCACGGCAACGCGGCGGGGCCCGTTCGCTTTGTCTGGTTTGATCATCCCGCTCAGAATCCAGACCACCAGCGCAGCGACCGTCACGACAGCCAGCAAGACCGGTATCCAGCGATGTCCGGCGGAGCTCGACACCGAACTCCGAACGGAAGGCACCTGGGCGGCAGCGATCCGGGCGATCAGCCGATAGCCCTTGCGGGGGATGGTCTCGATGAAGCGGGAGGTCCCGGCGCTGTCACCCAGCGCTCTGCGCACACTGGCAATGGCCTGATGGACGACGTTGTCGCCGACAACCCGGTCGTGCCACACCGTCTGCAGCAGCGTTTCCGTGGAAACCGGATCGGGTGCGTTGTCGAGCAGCACCTGCAGCACTGCCATGGCTCTGGCATCCACCGGCTGGTCGTCAATTCGATTCAGCGTCAGGTCGACCAGTCGGTCGTTGAGCCAGAGTCGATCCATCAGCCAAACTCCAGCCCGCTGCAAGACGACTCCGATGCGTTCATGCGTCCACGCGTCGCGCCTCCCTTGCAGTGTTGCTCATCTACACGGCCGCAGGACCCGGAAACTGCTCGCGCAGCACGCGCTTCAGGATCTTGCCGCTCGGATTGCGCGGGATGGTGTCGACGAACTCGATACCCTTCGGCTGCTTGTAGCCGGCGAGCTTGCCGCGGCAGAACTCCAGCACGTCCTTGGCCGTGAGCGTATCGTCCTTGCGCACGACGATGGCGAGCGGCGACTCGCCCCACCGCGCAGATTCCTGGCCGATGACGGCCGCTTCGACGATCCCCGGATGCTGAGCGAGCACGCCTTCGATCTCCGCCGGGTACACGTTCTCGCCGCCGGAGATGATCATGTCCTTGATCCGATCCTGGATGGAAACGAAGCCTTCCTCATTCATGGTGGCGATGTCCCCGGTCCTGAGCCAGCCGTCCACCAGGGTCTCCGCGGTGGCGTCCGGACGATGCCAGTACTCGCGCATGATGTGTCGCCCCTTCACCCAGACCTCACCCGCTTCTCCCGGCGCGCAGGTTTCTCCCGCATCGTTCACCACCTTCACCTCGGTGTGGAAGAAAGCCTTGCCGGTGGAGTCCGGGAAGCGCATGGCGTTGGCAGAATCCATGACGCAGGCCGGGCCGCAGGATTCGGTGAGGCCATAGACCTGCAGCAGGCCGATGCCGAGGTCGTGGTAGAGCCTGGTCAGCGACACGGGCACAGGTGCCGCCCCGGTCATGATCCAGCGCAGGCTCGAGAAGTCGAAACGCTTCTGGTAGTCGCCCACCTGCACCATGAAGTTGAGCATGGCCGGTACGGCGAGTCCGGTGGTGATCTTCTCGCGCTCGATCAGCTCCCAGGCCAGCGTCGGGTCGAAGGTGCGCATCACCACCGAAGTCGCGCCGGCGTAAACGTTGACAGCCAGCGGCGTCAGCGCGCCGACGTGGAACATGGGCAGCGCACCCAGATAGACGTCGGCCTCGTGATAGTCCGTGGTCGCGGCAATGGTGAGGATGGCCCAGATGGCCGTGTCGTGAGTGTGCACCACGCCCTTCGGCAGCCCTGTCGTGCCGGAGGTGTACATGATGTAGAGCATGTCATCGTCCGCAGCACCCGGCTCCGGTTCCGCGGCCGACGCGGCATCACGGAACTCCGGGTAGGATTCGGCGAAGTGAGCCACCTCGCCGCCGGCGCCGGTCACCTGCAGCCACTGTACGACATCCGTCTTCTCGCCACGGCTGTGCAGCTCGGCAACCGTATCCACGAAATCCGTGTCGAAGATGAGCCGCCTGGTCTCGCTGTCTTTCAGGATGAACTCGAGCTCATCCGCCACCAGCCGCCAGTTCAGCGGCACCACCACGGCGCCGATCTTGGCGAGCGCGAAGTAGGATTCCATGAACTCGGCACTGTTCATCAGCAGCAGGCCGACCCGTTCGCCCTTCTGCACCCCCGCGGCGAGAAAGGCGTTGGCGAGACGGCAGGCGCGATCGTTGAGCTCACGATAGGTCAGCCTGAGCGGCGAGTGGGAATCCACATAGGCCTCACGCTCAGGGGTCAGAAACGCCCTTTTACTGAGAAACAGTCCCAGGTTGTTCTGCATCAGCCCTCCACATTCGATCGAAACTTCTGCCGGCATTCTACTTGCGCGTCGGCGCCATTTCAGGGTTGTTACAGGCAAAATGGCCACCCGACGCGCTTCCGGGATGGCAGTTCGGTCGCTGAAACCAATCGTTACAAAAAAAATCCGGCGGGCTTTCTGGCCTTGCTTGCCCTACCTTCTAATTTACGTAGAATGCGCGACTTCTTTTCGGGCGCCAGTACGGGCCCGGACAAGAAAAGGCGTGGCGCGGTGTCTCTCTCCCCTTCCTCCCTATGCCGCGAAGACAGTGCCTCAATGTGCTGTCGCCACGCCTCCCTCTTCACCTCTCCGCTGATTTGCAGTCATAGTCAACCTGTTTGCGGAACTGTGTCCTGGACAGATCTGTACAGGTTTTGTACTGTTTCCGTCCCCCTGAACGAACAGGCGGAATCCACGGTACTGCCGCCATGCAGGATCTCGAAGGCACCAGCAAGGAACACACCGGCGCCGATGCTGACGGCGACCTCTACCGCATCGGCACGGTGGCCCAGCTCACCGGTATCGCCGTGGAGCGTCTGCGGGCCTGGGAGCGACGCTACGGTCTTGCACCGGCACATCGGGCGGGTAAGACCCGCTTCTACAGCGCCGCGCAGCTCGAAAGACTGAGGAAAATCAAGCGACTGATCGACGCCGGACAGCCCATCAGCTCGCTGGTCGAGCTCACCGACGAGCAGCTCGACGAACGTCAGGTGGCAACACCCGCCATTACCGGCCAGCCGGCCCGGACGGGCCTCATCGGCCCGAACCTGCTGGTGCTCGAGCAGAGCCAGACCGACGACCTGCGCATCCAGATCGCGGCCCGCTGGGCGAACCTGGAGGCGTTCGAACGGGACCAGCTCGGTGTGGATCGGCTGGACGCCGTGGTCGTCCAGCTGCCGGTGCTGTCGCTCGAACCCGTCGAGGTCATCGAGGACTACTTCCCCGACGCCCAGATCGTGGTGCTCTACCAGTTCGGCACGGCGAACAACCTGACCGCCGTGGAAGCCCGCGGTATTCCGACGCTCAAGTGGCCGACGCCCTGGCCCGACATAGAGAGTGCGGTGGCCAGCGTCCACCGGCAAACCGGGGCAGGCGGCAAGGCCGTGGCACGGCGCTTCTCCGACGAGGAGCTGGTGGCCATCGCTGCCAGCACGCTGGCGGATCCCACCGGCTGTCCGCAGCACCTGGTGGAGATGATCAGTCAGCTCAATGCCTTCGCCGACTACAGCCTGAGCCTGGATGACCGGGGTGATTCGCTCATCGAAGGCATCCACGCGGATACCACTCAGGCTCGGGCCCACCTGGAGCGGGCACTGGAAGCACTGGCTATGGACGAAGGGCTCATCGCCACCCCGGATCCGTAGGCGTCCATTCTCTGCGTACAGGGTGAACAAAACCTGTACAAAAAGTGAAAATAAGTGTTGACAGCACTCTTGTACTGTACATAATGAACCCCAGATTCAGTTTAGGCGTGACCGTAACTCCAATGCAGTCCTCCCTTTCAAGTGTCCTTCCCCCAGAAGCGGAGTTACTTTCAGCGGTGCCCACTGCTGACACGCCTTTTTTATTCTAGCCCGCGCAAGTTAAGGCGCGCGGCGCCCTTCAAACACCCCGGTTCAGCAGTCAGAACCGGGGTGTTTTCGCTTTGGGGACCGGAAAACCCGGCCGTTTCACACCTGATGCGACCGGCTTGTGTGATGATCGGCCAATGTGCCGGTTTTCTTCACCGCTGAGCCGATCCGGCTGCGTCACGATCCTGCTGGTCGCCGCCCTGTCCGGCTGTGGCGGTGGAGGCTCCGGCGACGATACACCTCCGCCACCAGCCGTCAACCAGCCGCCCAGGGCCACCATCAGTGCCTCGACCACCGACGGCTACGCCGCGCTGACCGTCAGCTTCGATGGCTCCGCCTCCCGGGATCCGGACGGTTCCATCGCACGTTACGACTGGGAGTTCGGCGACGGCACCGCCACCGTATCGGGCGTCCAGGTCGACCACACGTTCACCGATCCGGGTGGCTACAACGTCCGGCTGACGGTGACGGACGACGATGGGGCCACGGGCGCCGTCCTGCAGAACATCCGCGTGCGGGGCACGACCCTCTCCGGCACCGTGCAGATACTGTCCACCAGCGCGGTGGACTCGGACGTGAACGACCGCTTCGCGCGAACCGTGCCCAACGACGACCGCTTCTCTGCCCAGGCCCTGCCCAATCCGGTGCGGCTGGGCGGCTTCGTCAACCTGCCCGGCACCGGCAATCCGGACGGTAGCCTCTACGCCAGCGGCGACCCGGCGGATTTCTTCGCCATCAGCCTGACCGGTAACGAGCTGATCCTGCTCAACATCGCAGACGCGGATGCGGATCTCGACCTCAGGCTGTGGGACGCAGCCGGCGGCTTCGTCGATGCCTCACTGAGCACGGATCCCACCGAATCCATATCTGCGCCGGGGCCTGGCGACTATTTCATCGAGGTCTTTCCCTACGACGGACCGACCAACACCGCCGGCGCTTCCAACTATGTGCTGAGCGTCGGGCAGAGCCTCGGTGTCACCAGCCACAGCCCCTCCCGCGTTTCGGATCCCTTCGTGCCGGACGAGCTCATCGTTGCGGCTGCTCCGCAGACTGAACTGGCCGTCACCCATCACCGCTACGATCTCAGGGAGCGTGGTCGGGCGGGTCGCTTCGCTCGCGCGACCCTGGGTCCGGAAACCCTCGGCCGCATGCGGACCCGGAACGGCGGGCCCGTGACGGTGCCGAACGGCCTGCCGCTGGATCTCGCCGCGAAGTACCGCACCCTGCTTACCCTGAAGACCCTGCAGCGGGACCCTGCAGTGGCCAATGCCGAAGTGAACGTTCTCATGCGGCCCAACCTGGAACCGGACGACAGTTTCTATTCCCTGCAGTGGCACCTCCGGGAGATCTCCCTGCCGGCGGCCTGGGACATCACCACCGGCACCCCAAATGGTCCGGGCGACGTGATCGTCGCCGTCGTGGACACCGGGGTGCTGCTCAACCATCCGGATCTGACCGGCCAGTTCGTGGCCGGCTACGACTTCATTGCCGATCCGTCCCGGGCCCGGGACTTCAACGGCATCGACAGCGACCCCACTGACCCGGGCGACCTCGCCTTCGGCGGCTCGTCGAGCTTTCACGGCACCCATGTGGCCGGTACCGTCGCAGCACGCACCGACAACACCCGGGGCGTTGCCGGCGTCAGCTGGGGCGCGAAGATCATGCCGATGCGGGCGCTCGGCGTGGACGGCGGCACCACCTACGACGTGATGCAGGCCGTGCGCTACGCCGCGGGGCTCAGTAACGACTCAGGCCAGTTCCCCGACCGGCCCGCCGACATCATCAACCTGAGCCTCGGCAGTCCGTTCTTTTCCCAGTTCGACCAGGAGACGTTCGACGCCGTGCGCAGCCGCGGCATCCTGGTGGTGGCAAGCGCCGGCAACGAATCCAGCAGCACGCCCAGCTACCCGGCTGCCTACAACGGCGTGATCGGAGTCAGCGCCACGACCATCGACGACACTCTGGCGCCCTACTCGAACTACGGACCCAGTATCGATGTGGCGGCACCGGGCGGGTACAACGCCACGGACCTGAACGGTGACGGGTTCTCGGACGGGGTGGTGAGCACCCTGGGCGACGACAGCAACGGACCGATCACGCTGGGCTATGGCGCACTCAATGGCACCTCCATGGCGGCGCCGCACGTGGCCGGCGTGGCGGCGCTGATGAAGGCCGTGCACCCCGGACTAACCCCGGCGGAGTTCGACCTGGCACTCGCGGCCGGCGACCTCACCGACGATCTGGGACCGCCGGGTCCGGATGCCTCCTTCGGCAATGGGCTGATCAACGCCCAGAAAGCAGTGCTCGCGGCGCTGGCGCTGGATGGCGGCGCCGGTTCCGATCCGGGGCCCGTGCTCGGTACGTCGCTATCCGCCGTGGATCTGGGTGTGCTGGCCTCCAGCCAGACGTTGCGGCTCACCAACCTGGGAACCGGTACGATCCAGATCGCTCAGACGATTCCGAGCGAGCCCTGGCTCTCCATCGTCTACGTGGAGACCGCACCTTCCGGGGACGGCCTCGGGGACTACGAGCTGCAGGTGAATCGTGCGGGGCTGAGCGAAGGATCCTGGAACGCAACCGCCCGTTTCGTGCCGGCAGATCCCGGCACCAACTCGGTGACCGTCACCGTGACGCTGCAGGTAGCCGGAACCAATCCCGCCGCAGACGCGGGGCTCTTCTACATCATCGTCGTGAACGAGGACGGCGCCACGGAGGGCGGTGCGGACGTAGTCACCGTCGACAATGGCGAGTACCACTGGACGCTGACCGATCTGCCTGCCGGCACTTACCGGATCTTCGCCGGCTCCGACATGGACAACGACGACTACCTGTGCGACGCCGGTGAATCCTGTGGCGCCTACCGCACCCTCGATGCTCAGGAGCGGATCACCGTGGATCCAGCCAGCATCACAGAGATCACCGGTCTCGACTTCGTGGCCGAATTCCGGGCCGTGATCAGCGGGGCATCCGCCAGCAGCAGTGCGGAAGGAGAGGTCAGGTTGACCGGAGGCATCCCGCTGCGCCGATCAGACGCAGCGCCGGTTGAGGATCGACTACCCGCCGAGCAACGCTAGGGCAGCCTCGGCACGCAGGTGCACGCTCTGTTTGTAGCTGTCCAGGTCCATGCTCCGATTCGCGCCCATGGCACCCACCAGGTAGCGTTTGTAGACCCCCTGCCCGATGGCAGCCAGGCGCCAGTGGGAAAATGCCCGATAGTAGGCGATGCCGTCCAGGCTGCGACCCGTGGCAGCTTCGTAACGTTCACAAAGTTCCGCACGGGAGGGAAAGCCTCCCGCGGCCGTGGGCACCGCCGCCGTATCCGATTCGCCGGGCTCCACCCAGGAGTTGAGCAGATAGCCCACGTCGGCCAGCGGATCTCCCAGTGTGCACAGCTCCCAGTCGAGCACGGCCAGGATCCGACCGCCGCCGACGATCATATTGCCGAGCCGGTAATCACCGTGGACGATACCCGCACCGACCTGCGCCGGCATGCGCTCGGCGAGCCGCCGGGAGACTTCCTCCATCTCCGGGATCTCGTGGGTCTTCGAAGCCTCCCACTGCTTGTTCCAGCGCTTGAGCTGCCGCTCCAGGTAGGCTTCCTTGCGCCCGAGCTCTCCCAGACCCACCGCATCCGGATCCAGGTTGTGCAGTGCGGCCAGTACCCGGATAACGTCCAGACCCAGGTCGTAACGATCGGATTCAGGCATGCTGTTCGCCGCGGTCGCGTCGTGCAGCACTGCGCCATCCACGTAGCCCATGATGTAGAACGGCGCGCCGTTCACCGCAGGGTCTTCGCAGTAGCCGAACGTCGGTGCGACCGGCACCTCGCTGTCCCTGAGCGCGGAAACGATCCGGTGCTCCCGGCCCATGTCGTGGGCGCTTTCCAGCACGTGGCCGAGCGGCGGTCGCCGCAGCACGAAGGCCTCGCCGCGTCCGTCGACGAACCGATAGGTGAGGTTCGAGTGTCCGCCGGCGATCAGTGTGAACTCGAGCGGCGGCGTCAGCCCATCGATACGCTCGACCAGCCAGCCGGTGACCGGTTCCAGGTCGATACCTTCCGGTGAAGCGCCGGAGCTCGTATCGCTGCCCATGATGTCCTCCCTCGCCGTACCCTCAGATCAGGCGGAGAACTCTACCGTAAACGCTTTGAGTTTTGGGATGAGATGGTTTCTCATGGCGCCCGACGGGGCTTCCGGCCCTTTTCTGCAGCCAGGGTGGAGAAACCATCAGAGCTTCCGCCTCACTCGCCTGTGCCGCACTGTGCTTCGTCGGCATCCTGGCCGGCTGCGCCTCCGACCCGCTCGGCGGTCCGACGGCGCCCCGCGGCGCG
>QJYB01000061.1 GCA_003247835.1 Gammaproteobacteria bacterium
GTCACGCGGCGCGAAAACGTCTCACCTGAAACCGCACCGTCGTAAAAAAAAGCGTCTCCGGTGAGACGCAACCCGCTTTGGCAGCAGTAGATCGTGAACAGAGAAGGCATCCGGGGGAGAGCCATCGTGAGCAAGCCGCAACTGACCGAAGTCCCACGCACCGCAGACGCCGAGTCCGCGCCACCATCCCGTCGCGGTCTGTCCGCCATTCCGGCGGAGCTGCGCAAGCGGAAGGTCTGCCGCACCGCCATTTCCTACATGCTCGTCATGTGGCTGAACCTGCAGATCGGAGATGTCATCTTTCCCATGCTGGGCCTGCCGGACTGGTCACTGACCCTCATCATCATCGTCGGTGTGATGGGTTTTCCGGTCATGCTGATCCTTGCCTGGGTGTTTCAGGTGACGCCCGCCGGCATCGTCGTCGACCAGACCCGGAAGGATGAAGCTGCCACCGAAAACCAGCTGGATACCGCGATCAACTGCCTGCTGCTGCTCTGCTCGCTGGTTCTGTCGGTCCTGCTGCTGCTGCAGTTCACCACCGACGCCAGGGGATCGCTGCTCGCCCTGCCGGTCGATGCGGAATCACAGGCCTACGTGCTGACCCGGCTGGACATTTCCCCGGCGTCGAGCGACGAACGAAACCGGACGCTGGCGGATGGATTGCAGGAAGAGCTGCTGCATCAGCTGATCGTCCTGGGCGACATCGACGTCGTCCCGGAAACCGCGCAGCTCGCATCCGACGACCGTCGTCGCCTCGCCCTCTCCGGCAGCCTGATGCTGGACGGGTCTACCGCACACGTGCTGGCGAACCTGATCGATCTCTCGGCAGGGCGCTATCTGATGTCGGTCTCCTTCAACATGGCGGCAGACTCGCCGCTGGATCTGCGCAGCGCCGCCGCAGAACGCATCATCCGGGAGATGCGCAGCGAGCTCGTCCCGGGCGATGACGCCTTGGCCAGCGCGCCGCGCCGGAGTAGGGTGAATCCACGAGCCGACGATCCCGCCTGAGGCGGGATCGGTGACAGGAGGACAATCATGAGTACTACCGGGCTACCCGACGCCCCCGGGAAGATCCGCATCCGCCAGATCGCGCTCTGCGCGCCGGACATCCGTCCGGTGGAACGGTCCGTCGAGGCGGCCCTCGATATCACCCCCGTGCATCGGGACGCCCCGGGACCACCCATCTGGATGTACAACGGCGTCTTCTGCGTGGGTGATACCTTTCTCGAGATCCTCCAGCCGGAACGGCCCGAGGCGCCGACGCAGAAATTTCTGGAAAAACAGGGCGGCGCAGCCGGTTACATGCTGATCCTGCAGGTGGACGATCTGGACCGCGCCAGGGCCCGGGCGGAGGCGATCGGCGTGCGTGTGGTCTGGGACCTGCCGGTGGGCGAATACCACGGCGTCACCGGTGGTGCCATTCATCTGCACCCGGCGGACACCGGCGGCGTCCTCACCTCCCTCGACTGGATGGAAGACTGGGATTCGTGGGCCTGGGCAGGACGGGCATGGCCCTGGCACCGTCGCACGGGCGTGGTGTCAGGGATCGCCGCGGCGGAGATTTCCGCAGTCTCTCCGCACAAGGTGGCGGCGCGGTTCGGCGAGCTGCTCGGCCGGAACGTCGAAAAAGACGGCAGCATCGCCCTGGAGGGTGGCCACCTGCGCTTCACCCAGGCGCCCGAGGGCAGTCGCGACCGCCTGACCGGCATCGACATGACCGCTTCCGACCGCAGCCGGGTCGGCGAAACCTTCGAGTTCGCGCGCACCACCGTCACCCTGGTGTGACCGATCCGACCCTTGGAGTCCCACATTCCACTTGCATCCCAGGCAGTCGGCTGACATCTGCCTTACAGAGTCAGCCGTCCCCGCGACGTGAATTACCGATAATTGCTCGAGTCACGGGCATTTTTGTGAATCACGTCACACCATGAAGACCAAGATCCTCATCGACAACAACGACGTCACCATCACCTTCTCTCCCGAGACCGATCTGGAGCGGATGTGCCTGCTCGAGCTCGGGGACGAGATCAGTGTGTCGCATCGGCACAAGGACATCGTCCTGAAGAAGCGGCACGACAAGATCCGCCGCATCAGCGACGTGGACGCCGAACCGGCTCCGCTCCGACCGGCCCGGCTCCTCGAATCGGAGTAACCGCCGGATCCAGGCGCGCACCAGGCCGCTGCCGCGGCTTGAATCCGCGGGTGCAACGGGGGGAAACTGACCCGGAGAGAGATTGCAGGGAGGGCTCGCGATGAGCGACCTGACCATTACGCCGGTCGAGGGAAAAACCTTCGGCGCGGTGGTGACCGGGGTAAAGCTTGCCCAACTCAGCGACGCAACCTTCGAGCGCGTCCACGCCGCCTTTCTCGAGCACGGCTTTCTGGTGTTTCCCGGCCAGTTTCTGAGCGAGCAGGACAGCGTGGCCTTCGGCCAGCGGTTCGGCGAGCTCGAGTTCGGCGGCATCCCCATGTCGAATCAGCGCCGCATCACGGAAGGGAGCTACGGGGAGATCTTCGACCTGCAGACTCAGCTGATGCGCACCAACATCGGTAACGAGGCCTGGCACACGGACTCCACCTACAAGCCGATCAGCAGCAAGTGCGCCATGCTCTCCGCGGTGACCGTGCCGGATGAAGGCGGCGAAACGGAGCTGGCCGACGCGCGGGCGGCCTATGCAGCACTGGACGAAGAGACGAAGCGGAAGATCGCCCATCTCAGCGCCTACCACTCCACGCAATACTCCCAGGCAAACGACATCGGCGACTTTCCCGTCCAGAGCGAGAAGAGCGTCTACCACGGCGAGGCTTACCTGCGCCCCCTGGTGAAGGTCCATCCGGAAACCGGGGTGAAGAACCTGTTCGTCGGTCGGCACGCCTTCGGCATTCCCGGGCTGTCCCGGGCAGAGAGCCGGGCGCTGCTGAAGTCGCTGGTGGAGTTTATCGTCTCGGATCCGACCCGTGTCTACGTGCATCACTGGCGGCCAGGCGATACCCTGCTCTGGGACAACCGGGCACTCCTGCACCGGGCTCGGCCGTATGATTACGGGAAGCCACGCGTTCTGATCGGTACCCGGGTCGCCGGCGATCCGGCGTCGGAGCTCGCCTACTATCCCACCGACCCGGAAGCGGAAGCGGGCCGGCAGGCACTCTCGGCGGAGCTCAAGCTGCTCAGAGAAGAGACACAGGATCGGATGTTCGGCGCGACGACAGCTGCGGTACCGCTGTGACCCGCTGAGGTCACGTCGGGAAGACCTCAGCTGCGCGTTTCCAGCTGGTCTGTTCTGCTGCCGAGCTGACCCGCGAAGTACTCAATCAACTCGACGATGTGCCCGTCAGGGTCCTCGAAGCAGACCACGCCCTGAACGCCGATTTTCGGATCCGGCGGACGGAGCGGTCTCGTGGGTACGAGGCCCTTCGCCTGCAGATCAGCCGCTGCTGCTTCGATGTTTTCGATGAGCAGCGCCATCACCCGCGGGTTGTTCTCCTCCCGAGGCAGATCGCGATAAGGATTGTGCCATCTGGGTTTCAGCCACTCGATGAGATCTATCCGCGTCTGCAGCTCGCCACCGTGCGGCAGCACGAGCTGAACCGCCTTCCCCTGGGCTCCCGAGATCATGTTGAAGTTCTCACCAACGTAATCCGGCCAGACCACGTTACGGTTGTCCTTGATCACCTCGAAGCCGAACAGGCCATAGAACTCGAGTGACCGCTCCACATTGCTGCAGGGCAGGATGAAATGAAAGATCGATCTCGCTTTCCAGCCGGCCACGGAATCAGTTCCCGAAGTTCCAGCCGGCACGCAGGCCGTACGTACGCGGCGGATAGTACGAATCGAAGCTGTTGTTACCCGTGGATAACCCGTCGCTGATCGTGATGCCGCGCAGCGCGTCCTCATTCGTTATGTTCTTGATGAAAGCATCCACCGTGAACCGCTGGTCAGCCGTGTTCCAAACCAGCCGCGCATCCCAGTTGTAGAAGTCGTCGGCTCTGTGTCGCGGAATGTTCTGCGGGCGATAGTAGACGTCGTCCCGCCAGTAGTAGTCCGTACGCGCAGTCAGCACACCGTGCCGGCCGAGCTGGAAGTCATACTGCGCCGTCAGCGCCACCGTGTACTTCGGCGCACGGTTGAGCTTTTCGCCGGACAGGTCGATCACCGGTGGCCCCTCGCTGAAGATGTACTCGTCGTACGTAGCATCCAACCAGGTGAAGCTGCCGCCTATCAGCAGGTTGTCCGTGAGCAGGACGGTGCTCTCCACCTCCACACCACCGATCGTCGCCTCCGCGGCATTGTTGGTGACGAAGGAGTAGAACGTCAGGAAGTTCACCTGCAGATCCTGATAGTCGTAGTAGAACGCGGCAGTGTTCACCTGCGCGCGGCCATCCATGAACGTCGACTTGAGCCCAACCTCGTACGCGTCGACGAATTCCGGGTCGTAGGTATCGAACTGACCCATGGAAAATCCGCCACCTTTGTATCCGTGCGAATAAGTGAAATAGCCCATCACATCGTCCGCGATAAACCAGTCGATGCCCAGCTTGCCGGTCCATTCGCCCCACGAAAGCTTGTCCTGACCCGCCAGATCAACGAGGAACGCGGGAATCTGCTGATACTCGTCGATCTTCTTTTCGTCGTCCGTATAGCGCAGGCCGGCGACGATCCGGATCGGCAGTCCGGAATCGCGGAAGTCGTAGCTGGCCTGACCGTAGACCGCAAAGGACTTGGTATCCAGGGTGCCGCCGTTGAAGAAGGTGAAGACGTTCACGTCCTCGAAGAAGTAATCGGTCGTCAGATCCTCATCGAAGTAGAACGCACCCAGAATCCACTCGAGCGGACCCTCACCATTCGAAACCAGCTGGAATTCCTGAGTGAACTGCTCTGTAGACATGTTCCAGTCCTGATGCATGAGCGGGTTGCTGGACATGTCTATGTCCATCGTCTGAAACCAGTCGTTGTCGATGTATGCGGTTATGGAAACGAGACGGACCGCGCCGAGGTCCCAATCCACCTTCGCGGAAAGGAACGTGTTTTCCAGATCGAGCTTTTCCTCGTGATCCTTGGCGATCTTTCTCGGATCGGAAGGATTCGGGATGGCGCCATCGTAGACCGGGTAGCCTTCGAAGGACTCCCGCTTCTTCTGCCCCTGATTGCCGTTGTTGTCGAACTGCTGAGCAGTGAGCAACAGGTTGAGCGAATCCGTGATCCGGAAATCGAGCTTACCCCTGAGCGCCCAGTGATCGGTGGCGTCGGCGTTCTTGCCGATCAGATTGTCCTGATAACCGTCCGCTTCGTCGTAGATGAACGCCAGCCGGCCGTTGAGCCGGTCGGAAACGATCGGTCCGCCAAGTGCGCCGCGCAGGCGGATTCGATCATAGTTACCGATCGTGGCGTCGATGGTGCCATCCAGCTCATCCGTCGGGTTCTTGGTGATCACGTTGATGGCACCACCCGTGGTATTCCGGCCGTACAGCGTGCCCTGAGGTCCGCGCAGGACTTCCACCCGTTCCATGTCCCAGAGGTCGACAGGCATCGAAGACGGCTGCCCGACATATACCCCGTCGAAGTGGTACGCCACGCCAGGATCGAATCCGGCAACGAGCTGATCGGAACCGATACCACGGATGTATGCGTAGCTCACGGGCGACTGTGAGTTGTGACTGATGACCAGGTTCGGCGCGGAAAACTGCAGACCTTCGATTTCCTCGATACCTCGCAGCTCGAGTTCCTCGTGACTGTACGCGGTGATCGCGATCGGCGTTTCCTGAACGGAAGCTTCCCGTTTCTCTGCCGTGACGAGCACCTCTTCGATGACCCGTCCCCCTTCTTCTGCAATCAGAAATCCGGGTAGCAGAAACAGAAGACCCACGGACCACGCTGCCAGTTGTTTCATCACTCTCTCCCCTGATGATGGCCGGCTTATATGTAACGCTCGTTATATTACTAAGGTTACGGCAAAGCAAGCGCCCGTCCGGATCAATCGGAATAAAGTCGGCTCAGATAGCGATCGATCATCCCGATCAGCCGTTTCCCGGAGAACCTGCCGCCCGACATCAGGTACTGCACACCGAGACCATCGACCAGCGCGACGATACTCCTGGCTTCTTCGCCGATGTCGACGGTACGGGGCAGCTCTCCAAGGTTTCTGGACTCTTCGAGCATCTCGGTGACTCGGCCGAACCATTCCCGGTATCGTCTGCGCTGTTCGTCACGCATGTCTGCGTTCGCTTCCGAGTGGTACCAGAGTGCCAGCCAGATCCGCCAGCTCATCCCGGTGCGCCTGTCCGTCGGCAGCGCCTCGATCAGCGTTGCCCTCAGCGCAGCCCGGCCGGACCGCTGATCGTGCGCGCTCGCCATCCGCTGCCGCATCTCGTCTCCGAAATGATCGAGCACCGCACGGATCAGATCATCCTTGTCCTTGAAGTAGTGAACGAGCGCGCCGGTGGTGTAGCCCGCTTTCTTGGCGACACCGCGTACCGTTGTGTTGTCCAGGCCCTGCTCGACAATCGTGGCGTAGGCTGCCTCGATGAAATCGCGGCGTCGGGCTGCGTGATCTACGATCTTCGGCAAGCGACACCTCTGCTAGAAGATTGCGAGCGGATTGGCGGGTGAGCCCGTGGCGCCCGGCACCTTCAACGGTGCGAGGGCAAACAGGAATGCGCCACGACCGTCCGCACTCAATCGCTCGGCGAGACGTGCCGTCTCCAGATTGTGCATCAGGGTCATGCCCATACCGCAGATCCCGAGATAGTGAACGGGGATGGGCCATCCCTTCGCGTTCCAGTTGGGCTGCGGATCGTTCATGCCATCGCTGCCCAGCATCGCTACACCACGTTCGGAGAACCACGCGACGCATTCCGGGTGAAGACCGGCCAGTCCTTCCGAGCTGTTGAACAGACCTTCCGCCTCGGTGCGTGCTTCCCGTCCGAGATGGACGATGAGCACGTCGCCTGCCTCGACGCGTACGTTCTGCCCGGCTTCCGCTGCTTCCAGGTCGGCGATAGAGATCCGATAGCTCGGCGGCAGGTAGGGAAGACCCCGGACGCGGGGAATGTCCAGGAGCACACCTCTGGACACAACACCATCCGCCATGGGCATGATGTCGTTATGCTCCGCACCGGTGCTCCGTACTTCCGTGGAGGCATAGCCGTTGTACATCCGGCCGCCGACGAACACGTGGCAGAGCGCGTCCACATGGCTCGTCGCGACGCCGTGACACTCCACACCGATGAAGTCCAGCGCCACATTCAGATCCGGATAGCCCGGGTAAGGCCCGGCGTCACCGGCCCGCACCATCCTGTGCTGCGCCGGCCAGAGGTTGTCTGGCGCCGGGTTCACCGGCCAGAGATTTCCCAGGCCGATCACGTCTCCTTCCGTCGCCAGGGCCAGTGCTGCCGATCTTTTCGCCGGTGTGATCAGATTGAGCGCACCGGCCTGATCATCGTCACCCCAGCGACCCCAGTTGCAGACTTTTTCCCAGAGCGCTTCACAGTACTCGGTGGTGACCTCCGGCAGCTCACTCATCTTCAAACTCCGGCAGCAGTTCGGCGCCGATCCGACGGATCGACGACAGGATCGATTTCTGAGACACCGCACCCATCTGCACCAGGCACATCAGCCTGTCGACGCCAATGTCACGGAAACCTTCCATCTTTCTCCGGCACGTATCGACGCTGCCGATGACAACGGAATCCAGATGCCGGATCACCTCGAAGATTTCCTCGTTGCTGATCGCCTCACCGGCAAACTCGCGCTTGAGCAGCGCGACCACGGGATTCGGATCCTGCAGGTCGTGCGGATCCGGCTGTTCTGCGTTCTGGAGCGCGGAGATTGAACCGGCGGATCTCGGATCTGTGCTACCCCGTATCGCTGAGTAGAAAATGTCTCTCGGCACGTTGAACACTCTTGGGGCCGAGCTCACGTACCAGAGCGCCGCCTGTGGTGCACCGCTTGCTACGGCCGCCTTGTCTGATTCCGCTGCGTGCACGAACGTGAAGACGCCGACCTGGTTGTTCAGAAAGGCGCCGGCAGGCAGCTCACAGGCAGCTGCTGCCTGCCGATAGCCTTTGATCATCTCGCTCAGCTGATCGAGCGGAGCGAAGAGTGTCGTGGCAAGCACGCCAACGCCGAGATCCCCCGCTCGAACGAATGAAGGTGGACTCGAACAGGTGTGCCAGAGCGGCGGGTGAGGCTGCTGCAGCGGCTTAGGGAGCACCTCGCGATCCTGCACGCTCCAGCGCCCTGAGTGCCAGCTGAATGGCGTTTCCGTCCAGGCCCTGGGGATGAGACGCGTGGCCTCGACGAGATCTTCTGCTGCCTGGGCTTCCGACACGCCGAAAGTCTCCCACTCCTTCCCACCCGATTTGGCGAGACCCAGCTCGAGACGTCCGCCAGACAGGTTGTCGAGCAGCGCAGCGCGCTCGGCCGCACGGAGCGGATGATTGATCTCGAACGGCGCCAGCACGCCCGCATGCCCCACCCGCAGACGCCGGGTGGCCCGGGCGACCTCCTGCAGAATCATCTCCGGACAGGAGCTGTAGCTGAAATCCGGAGTGCAGTGATGCTCAACCTGCCACCAGCAGTTGAATCCCGCCTCATCGGCGGCACGCGCCTGTTCCAGGGAATCCGCCAGCAGCTGACCGAATCCCCCATGTCCGGCACACTCGCGGCGCTGAATTTCCGTGAAGATGTCTAACTTCATCCAACCCCTCCCTTTCCATAACGGTTGTTATATATCAACAGTCGCGCCATGGACAAGAGCCGGACGCCGGACCCGCTGCGCGGTAGGTCCGTTTGTTTTCGGCTCAGGACAGCAGACCGCGGATGTCCGAAGCCAGAGGCTTCAGCACGTCCGCGTCTATCCAGTACCGCGTGTGACTCAGGGCGTTCCAGCCATGGGTCAGGGTGCCCAGCAGCGTGCCGTTCGCGTTGACGGGATAGTCACCGTAGACGGCCTGCCGGTAGGAGCTGGACAGTGGGCGGAGCGGCCAGCCCAGCACGTCGTCCTCGTCGTAGTAATTGTTCCAGCGGAAGTCGTAGCCGGCCGTGGACGTCTTCACCGCCTTGATCTGGTCCTCCGGAAACCCGGCCAGAAAGATGGGGATGTTGCAGCCGGTGGTGTACAGGAAGCTGAGGCTTTTGAGACGCAGAAAGCTATCGAGCGGCGTGCCTCGCTGCGTGGTGGGCGCCTTCCAGACGCCCTGGCTCGCCCGCCGTGGTTTCTGCGCGTCCCAGAGATAGTTCGAAACGACCTGGCAGCCGAGGGATTGCGCGACGATCACCACCGGTTTCGTTCCGCCCACGGACTGGTAGGCACGCTTCAGCGTGCCACGGATGATCTTCTGCACCCGCTCGTAGGGGCTGTTCGGACTGCTGGCCCGCCGCTCGAGTCCGGCAGCATCGGAAAATCCGTAGAGCAGGAATTTGCGCAACCGGATGCCGTCCACCGGCTCGGCACGCATGCTGCGCATCACCCGCTCCTGGTTGGCCTGGAGCACTTCCTGGTAGTAGATGCTGTCGAAATGCACCTGACTCCAGTCGGTCTCTCCCAGACGGTTTGCCAGCTTTTCTTCGAGCTCGTCGGCAAAGCTGCGCGGCGTATCGCCCATGCCGTGCACGGCCAGAACGACGACTTCCTTGCTCACGCCAATGGTCTCCCGGCTGCCGCCATCTACTCGTAGGTCTCGATCTCGCTCCGGTACTTCTGAAACAGTGCGTAATTGTGCGCCACCGCATCGTTCAGATCCTGGTGGATCCGGGCGACCTCCAGCTGCTCTCGCACCCACTGATGCTCGGCCCAGTTGCCGCCTGCGGTCTTCACGACTTCCATCTCGGCCGTGGACATGCGCATGGCATCCCCCACGCCGTTCAGCACGTCGGAGACGCTCGCCTCTTTCTCCTCGATACCCTGCAGCGTGCTGCCAAGCCGGTCACGCAGCATCCGGGTCTTCTTGAGAACGTCCGCATAGGCCCTGACCTGCGCATCCGTCAGCTCGCCGTTCGCCGGCGGGTCCCAGGTATCCAGGCCGGCCGACTCCGCGATGCTCGCCTGACGTTCGAGACCCCCGAACAGACCTGTGCTCACACCGCCCGACGAGGTCGACGTCTGCTCCGTCGACATCTGCTCGATCATCGATGGCGCCAGAACTGCGAGAAACACGACGCTGACGACGACGTTGACCAGCAGAGAAACCAGAACCGACACCACGTAGTGCCGGTTCCGTGACGCCTGCGGAATGTCCAGGAACACCGGCAGGAAACGGTAGGCCAGGTAAAAGCTGTAGATACTCGCCGCAAGGCTCAGCAGCCAGCCGATCCAGGGCAGCGGCGCCAGCGCGGTGCCTGCAGCGGCAGGGACGATGGCGAGACCAACCACCGCGTAGGCGCGGTCGAATCCGCGCACTCCACCGAAAGTGCCGGCGAAGTAGTCGAAGATATAGGCGATGACGAACGTCCATCCCAACGTCCACAGCGACGAGAAGACGAACACGCTCACGGACAGCGATCCGTACAGCATCGAGCCGCCACCGATGAGGGCGAGCAGGCCGGAGACGATGAATGCAAGAACGTACAGCGGCAGGGTCAGCTGGAAGAAAGTCTGCTGCCAGGTGGCCCCGGTATCCCGATAACGGACACACGCTCCGTCCGGGTCCTGCAGCACGGCTGTAGCCCACTGAATGGTGGCCTGGATGTCGAACACGATTCCCTCCCGTTCTTTCCTGAGCCACGGCGGATGATGCCAGTAATCGGCTGATCCGCCCACACGGAACGCATCAGCCGAACGCGAACGGTTTCCGTCCCTGGAATCAATCTGCTTAACTAGCCGGTTCAGGTTTTCATCATCGGGAAGGGATGAGCAGCACCGGAACTTCGGGGCGACGCGCGGAGCGTCGTTACCTCACCGCCTTGTTCTCCGATCTCAGCGATTCCACCGCGCTGGCATCGTCCGTGGACCCGGAAGAGTTCGCCGAGCTCCTCGATCAGCTGAACCGCACCTTCGAGCAGGTCATTCAGCGACACGGCGGCACCATCCTTCAGGTCCGTGGCGACGGTGTGTTTGCTGTCTTCGGTCTGGAAGCCCGCGAGGACGAGGGTCGTCGCGCTACGGAAGCGGCGCTCGAGCTCCATGCCGCCGTGAAGAACATCAGTTTCTGCTCGCCGCTGCCGGGCTACAGCGGATTGACCATGCACTCCGGTATCCACTCAGGTCTGGTCCTGGCCGTAGAAGGCGACGAGGTGCTGGGCCGTTTCGTGCTCGTCGGTGATGCGGCCAATCTGGCGTCCCGGCTGTCGGATGCAGCAGGCGCCGATGAGATTCTGGTCAGCGAGACCAGTCTCGGTGCAGAGCGCCCGTTCTTTGAAGCCGGTGAGGCACGATCGTTCGAATTCGGGGCGGGCGAGGCACTGACCGTGTACCCGATTCTCGGACGGACGTCCGTGCACACCCGGTTTGAAGCCAGAACGTTCGGCAGGCAGACCCCTCTGGTCGGCCGCGAGCGGGAGTTCAGCCTGCTGCGCCAGGCGCTCGAGACCTGCCGGCAGGGTACGGCTCAGATGGTTTCGATCGTCGCCCCTCCCGGTGTCGGTAAAACGCGCCTGGTGGATGAGTTTCTGAAAGATGCACAGTCCCGGAACTTCCGTGTGCTGCGTGGCTACTGCGAGAGCTATCTGAACGCGGAACCGCTGCAGCCGGTCCTGCAGATCCTCCGCCAGCTGCTCGGTCTCTCCCGCCCCAACCCGACCGCGGATGCGACGCTTACGGAACGGCTGTCGGCCATCTCACCGGGACTCGAGAGCGAGGCCGACGTCGTTCAGGCCGTTCTCGCGCCATCCACCAGCACCCTGCGCCCTTCCGATGAGGCCATCGGCGATCTGGTGCTGAAGCTAACCCGGGCGCTGGTGGCGGACCGACCCGTGGTCGTGTTCATCGACGACTGGCAGTGGGCGGACGATCTCACCCGGGTGACGCTGCGCAACGCACCTGAGCTGGCACAGTCGAAGCTGCTGCTCATCCGCGCGACTCGCGAGCTGCTGCCCGGCGACCCGGCAACCGCGACGATTCGACTCCAGCCGCTGGATGCTTCACACGCAATGGCCATGATTCAGACCCTGCTGCCCAGTGCAGACCGGCTGGTCATCGAGCAGGTCCGCCGTTCTTCCGGCGGTAACCCACTGTTCATCGAAGAGCTCTGCCACGCCGTGGCCCGGGGCGCGCACACGCCGACCCTTCACGACAGCTGGCAGTCCACCCGTATTCCCAATCAGATCAACATGCTGATCGCTTCCCGGGTGGCGCTGCTGTCCGGCAGGCAGCTGCAGCTGCTGCGCACGCTGGCCGTCATGGGCAACGTCGTGCCGGGCTGGCTGCTCGAGAGCGTGGTGGACGTGCCACCTTCGCTCGGCGCGCTGGAACAGCTCGCCGAGCTCGACCTGCTCGCGCCCATGGAGGCGGATGGCACCGTGCGCTTCAAGCACGGCATCACGCGCGATGTGGTGCTCGACTCTCTGAATCGACATGAGCGGCAGACGATCCACCTGCAGGTGGCTGAGATCATCGAGTTCCGGTTCAGCGGTGCTGACCGGGAGCCGCTGCTCGAAACCCTGGCCTATCACTATGGTGAAACGCAGGAGTACGAACGCGCGGCGGACTATGCGGAAGCCGCAGGCGACAAGGCCCTGGCCGCAAGTGCCATGGATCGTGCCCGAAGTCAGTTCCAGGCGGCGTTGCAGGCACTCGACCAGCAGAGCGGGCGCGATGTCTACGACCGATGGATGTCCATCTCCCGGCGCCTGGCCATGGCCTGCCTGTTCGATGCGGAGCCCGCTCAGTGCGCCATATACCAGCGTGCAATCGATCTGGCGCGTGCCCGCGGCGACCTGGAGAACGAGGCCAATGGCGAGTACTGGCTTGCCTATGTGAACTACGCCATGGGCGAGGCGGCACAGGCCAGGACCCACATCGACCGGGCCCGCCTGCTCGCCGCCGATATGGACAGCGAGGCCTTCCGGACCCAGGTGCTCGCCAGCTGGGGGCAGATCCGGGGCGCCGCCTGCGACTACGACGCTGCATTGGCCACCCTGGACCAGGCCCTGACGGTTCAGGCGCCCTTCAAGCACCGCCCCCGGGTGACTCATGCCTATGGCTACTCGCTGGCTGCCAAGGGAATGGTGCTGGGTGACCAGGGTCGATTCGACGAGGCTTTCGCGTGTTTCGATGAGGCCCAGGAGCTGACCCGGGGACCCATTCACCCGACCCACGGGTCCATGACTTCCATGCGAACGGCCGTCTATCTCTGGCAGGGCCGTTGGGAGGAGGCGCTGGAGGCCGCTCAGGCGAGCGTGCAGATCGGTGAGCGGATGGGCAGCCGCTACATTACGGCCATGGGGATCGCGTTACGCGCGTATGCCCGCTGGCATCTGGATCCCGCCACGGATCTGACCGATATCGTCCGGGCACTCGCCTGGGTGGAGGAAAGCCACCAGAGCATCTGGACATCACTGCATTTCGCCTGGCTCACCGAGATGCTGGTGAGCCGGCGCCGTTACCATGAAGCGCGCCGTGCGGCGGTCTGGGTGCTCAAGCGCGCACGCAAGCTCGACCGGCTGGGCGAGTCGGTAGCCTATTGCGCGCTGGCCGCCACGCCGGGTACTCCCGCCACCGCGGCTGCCCCTGACCGCTGCTTTGCACGGGCCCGCCAGTCGGCCGATCGACGGCAGTCGCCGCGCGAGCTGGCACTCATCGATCTGAAGCAGGCGCGCTGGCTCGCAGCGAACGGAGCTGGCGAGCAGGCGGCGGCGATGCTGCCCGGATGCCGGGATCGGCTCAGTGCCATGGGGATGTACACCTATGCCGCTGAGGTACAGCGCCTCGAACTCAAGCTCGTCCAGGATTGAGCTCTATGCTTCGCGCACATCGGGGTCGAAAAGCAGCGCGGAGTTGCTCGGTGCCCGCCTGAGCGTACCTGGCAACTCGAATAGCGCGGCGATCATCCCGAGCAGGGTGCCTATGCCGAGCTTTCTGCCCGGGCAGGCGTGCGTGGGCTTCGGCGACGCGGAGTAGTCGCCTCCGAAGGCGGGTGACACGTCGGCATAGGCCCTCTCCGCTGCCGCGCTGACAAGCCCCACCACGACCATCTCACCGGCTCTGACGTCGACACTGCCGAGCTTCAGATCCCGGGTTGCCCGACGATGAATCATGGCCGGGATGGGGCGCCGGGCCATGGACCGCTCGAGCCAGGGTTCGATGCCTTCCAGCGCCGCCTCTCGGGGTCCCAGCCCCCGTCCACGCGCCGCCAGGTAGTCGTTCTGGACCCGCCAGAAGTCGCCTTCCCGCAACCAGTCCCGGGCGGTGAAGAGAAAGTTGCCCTGCACCGTCGGCATGTAGCCAAGCAGCGCACCGAGCACGACCTCGGCGAAATCCGCCTCGAGTCCCTGCGCTGACAGGACCTGGTACAGCTCGCCAAGGAGCGGTCTGGGCCAGGAACCACCGGGGTCGGACTGACAGGACGCCACGAATCGATCCATGGCCGTCCGGAGGTCGCGGCCTTCCCGGGTCGCCGTGGCATCGACGGGATCCGTGGGTTGTGGCTGAAAGACGAACCGGGACGACGAGATGACGTGGAACGGGCAGTGCGAGGTGCGTTCGCCCGCCGCCGGCTCTCCACCTGCCTGAATCGCAGCGTCGGGATTGTCCGGCGCGCCGCCAAACGACTCCAGCAGCGTGGTGGCGTCCGGTACGCCGAACCAGTACTTCGACACCTCCGCCAGCACCAGGTCCACGTACTTCGCCAGCGGGATCGTGGCCTGACCACCCACCTGGCCGAGCCCCCCGAGCAGCAGCTGAGCCGGTTTCAGTGTGGCATCGAAGGCGTCTTCCTTGCCGATCCGGTAGAAGAGGGCGTTCGCTGCGTCGGCCTTCCTGTCATGCAGAGGCGGATCCATGCCGAGATAGTTTTCGCCCACGCAGCGTGCGAGACGCTCCTGGTAGCCGGCCACGGAAAAATCCGCCGGCGTGGTGAGCACGTGGTCCACAGCGGCCGCAGAACCTACGAGCACGCCGAAAGGCGTGCGCAGCACACCCTCGAACCGTTCCCTGATGACCTGCCACACCCCACGGTGCAGCTCCTGATCCAGCGCCTCCTTTTCCTCGAGGAGTCGCTTCCAGGCAGCGAACGCACCGTCCCGATCCCGTGCCTCGAGTGCTCGCAGCCGCTCGATGGTCTCGAGACCTTCCGCCGTCCAGTTCCTGGCCCCGGCATGTGAGGGGGATCCGGAAATCACGGCAAGACCCGACCTGGACGGCACGAACAGATACAGACCCCACTGCAGGCGCACGAAGACCCGATCGCCGAGATCCAGCCTGGTGCCATCCGCGAACCGGTAAACACGGGGCTCTCCCGGCTCCGGTACACCCAGGATCGGATCCGGCAGGCGGCTGTAGGGCGCGGTGCGGTTGCCACCTGTGAGCCAGCGCTGCACCACCTCGTACTGCTCGGCGATGCTGGCGTTGTATGCCTGAAAGATCAGACCCCGCTCGGGTTGTCCGGACTCTCCCGGACGGAAAGGTACGCCAAAGGACATGCCTCGACGCAGGATCCGCGGAATGGTGCCCGCGGCGTCGCGCGGATTAGCGCGCCGCACGTGCGCGAAGAGCGGACAGCGCGTACCGTGCGGATCGTTGTCGTAATCGAAACCGTTGCCGCAACCGACCGATGGATCCGCCAGCGGCACCCCCGTCCGGGTCCTGCCCATCAGCTTCGCGAGCAGCCTTTCACGCTTCGCGTCGAGCTGACGTTTTTTCAGTCGTGAACGCCCCGGGATGTTCCGCGTCACCGCATCGAGCAGCCCGGGCACATCCTGGGCCAGTTTGCGGACCACCAGGAACGTGCCTTCCCGGAACAGCGGCTCGGACCAGTGCGCCGCCAGCCGGTCGCCACGACTGTTCGGCTGGCCGAGGAAGATGTCACCGGCAGGAACCGCATCGGGATCCTCGGGATCGTCAGGCCCGATCCTCGGATTGCTGATGCCGTCGCGGAAACCGAAGTGCTCGGTCGGTGCACCCGGTTCCCCCTGTGCATACATGGGCTCAACGGCGAGCAGCCGCAGGGCGTCATGACCGGCGGCATCGATCTGCTCGAGCGTCGCGCGCAGAACAGCGTCGAGCCCGGTCCGGTCCGTGCCGGTCTGTGCGACGCGTCGAAGCTGAATGACCACGTCGACGGACTCCACATTGACCCGCTGCAGTCGCGGCACCGCGCCGCCTCTGCCCGGGGGCCAGTTGCGCGCCGGCAGCGTCCAGTGGTCCGGGTGATTGTGCCTGAGGTCGCCGATGAGGCCGGCCCGGGCTGCCATGCCCTCACGGAAGGCAGCCGGCAGCTTGTCCAGCTCCTCGGCGGCCAGATCGAGACGCGCCAGCCCCGCGGCGGTAAAACCGATGTTGCGGAAGACACCGTCCTCCGGCACGGCGTCGCCCCAGGTGATCTGCTCGCTGAAGTCATCGAGGAACCGGCGGGCAGCAGCGGCATCCCGCACCTGCAGCAGGGCCAGGCAGCCTGCGTTGGCCCCATAGGACGAGGCGATACCACCCTGGGCGTTATTCGCGTCGAACGGCGGGAACTGCGCCGGTGGTGGCTGCTGGTCACCCTCATCGCTGTAGTTCTCGAACCAGTCGAGCTCCGTACCGAAGACCCGCTTCAGGGTGTCGAGGGCCTTGCCGGATTCGTCCGCCGTTTCCCAGTCGGATCGGTGCGGGAACTCCGACGCCGGGAGGACGGATCGCGCCGCGCGCAGCAGGTAGCTGTGATCGTTGGTGCCCTTGGGATAGAGAAACGACAGGGCATGAAAGGCAGCGATGGCCTGCACTCCCTGTTTGATGTAGTCCACGTAGTCGGCACCTGAGAGCCCGTGCCGCACGGCCGCTGAACGATCCTCCGGAGTCTGGACGCCGAGACGGGCGATCGTGGCAGCGTCCGGGTGTCCGGTCCGCACGCGACGCTCCAGCGCGTCCAGGTAGATGACGTCGCTCACGGTGTGGCTGCTGCTCAGATAGAAGGTGGCCGTCTCGATCTGGTACCTGCGGATCCAGCCCGCAAAGGCTTCGAAACCCAGGTTGTTCCGGTGATGCGCCACATAGCCTTCGCAGTTACAGAGGATGAGATCGAAGATGTGGCCCAGATCCTCCCAGATGACCCGGATGTAGGGTTCCCACGGCCGGTCGAAATGAACTGTGAGCAGCAGCTGGCCTTCGACGATGGCGATGGTCACCCCGTGAATGGTGCGCAGACGGTCGACGATGTCCGAAAAAGGCCGGGTAAGACGACTTTCCCGGGTGACTGCACGCAGGTCGGCGAAGAGCTTGGCGAAGCTGCGCAGCCGGCTCTCATAGGTCCGGGTCGCCAGTCCCGGGGTAAAGCCCTGGCGGATGGGCATCAGCATGCAGATTTCGGACGGGCCTGCGAGGCTCTTGCTGCGGACCAGCTCGGACACGGCGGTTGCCTTCAGGCTCCCGTGGAACGGTTGCCGAAGCGCGAGCCCGCCCGGTGGACCCGGCCCATGGGCGTCCGGTTACCTCCTCGGGATTCCGACGTGGTGAGGAAGAAACCGAGCGTCGAATCCACGATCAGCTCCAGCACCTCGTGTGAGAGCGTGACCGTCCAGTCCCCCAGGTCGGTGAATACGAAGGCGACCGGCAGCTCGGCGGCGTTGAGAGCGCAGTAGCTCAACGCGGCGCTGATGTGCGGACGGTCGACGAGGAAGATCGCAGCTGCGGCTTCGACCGGCTCGGCTTCGATGATCTCCGGCTGGCTGCGTTCATTCGTGTCGCCACGGCGATGCAGCTTGCAGTAGTACCCGGATCCCCAGATGGGGAAGAAGTCCTCCGCGACCTGCCGGTTCACGGCGCGGATGGCCGTGTGCACGTCGCGCTCGGGCACGCTGCTGAAACTGATGATTGCCAGATCGGGTAGATCCATGGAGATTCGGTCTGCTTTGGGTACGGCGGATTCCCGGGAGGATCATTGTCTCCGCTACTCCATAGCGGACGCTGTGCAATCTTGCACAGGAAACGGGGAAATCGAGCAGTTTGTATTCTGACCGGGAATCGTTTACCAAATCGTTCCGCCAATATATGTGATTGCGTCAGATGGAGCATCGGGTTTCTCCCGCCGTACTCGCTGGTATCGACGCCCTGAGCGCGCTGCCTGCTCATGTGTTCGAGCGCCTGGCCCGCGAGCTGAAAGCACAGCGCTTCGACAAGGGCGAAACTATCGTCCGCTTCAACGATTCGAGCCGCGATCTGTTCGTGATTCTGAACGGCGCGGTTCGCGTCAGTCTCATCGGCAGCACCGGGCGGGCGCTGACCTATCAGATTCTCGAAGCCGGAGAGATGTTCGGTGAGGTGGCGGCGGTGGATGGCTTGCCGCGCACGGCGAATGTGCTGGCCGAGAGGGAATCCGTGGTCGCCAGCCTGTCGCCCCAGTCCTTCGAGGCGCTGGCTCTCGGCGAACCGGCGTTCGCCATCGCCATTCTCCGTCGCCTGGCAAGGTTGAACCGCCGTCTGACCAACCGGCTCTTCGAGTATCACGCGTACGACGTACGCGGCCGGGTTTACCTCGAGCTGCTGCGCCTGGACGAGTCCGAAGACGATGACATCGTCATCACCGACCGTGACATGGCCAGCCGGGTCGGCACTACCCGTGAAAACGTTTCACGCATCCACGGCGCGCTGCGCGAGCAGGGTCTGCTCGAACGCAACGGCTCCCGGCTGAAGGTGCTCGACCGGCGTCGGCTCGAGGCCATGCTGCCCGACTGCGAGTTCGGCTGAATACCGCAACGGTCCCGCAACGGTCCCGCAACGGTCCCGCAACGGCCACGGCCGGTGTGATATTGCACAGCCGCCTCGCGAAATCGGCCCTAACATCGTGGGTTCGCGTCCAGGAGCCTCATGAGGGATCGTCGCAGGATCTCATCCTCGCGCTTGAATCGACAAACGGATTTGAGGCGCCTGGGCGCGAACCACGTCGCCTGACCCCGGCTGGGATCGCACGCAGCAACACGGCACAATGCGGGATCCGACACTTTTCAGGGGGTACCAACCGTGACCGGCGCCACCGACTTCATTCCCATGCGCAACGGCATTTTCCTAGCGCCTTTCCACGCCACCGACCAGGATCCGACCCAGGCACTGCGGCGGGATCTGGAGCTGATCCAGCATCTCGACCGGCTCGGCTTCGAGGAGGCCTGGATCGGCGAGCACCACTCGGCCGGCTTCGAGATCATCGCCAGCCCCGAGCTCTTCATCGCTGCCGCCGCAGAGAACACGCAGCACATCAAGCTGGGTACCGGCGTCGTTTCGCTGCCTTATCACAACCCGCTGATGACGGCGAACCGGATCCTGCAGCTCGACCATATGACTCGCGGCCGCATCATGTTCGGTGTCGGGCCAGGCCTGCTGCCATCGGATGCCATGATGCTAGGTGTCGATCCGATGACTCAACGCGACCGCATGATGGAAGGGCTCGACGTGATCCTGCGCCTGTTCAAAGGCGAAACAGTCACCGAGAAGACGGATTGGTTCAACCTGGTGAACGCCCGGGTGCATCTGCTTCCGTATTCCAGACCCCATCCGGAGATCGCCGTCGCCAGCGCCGTCAGCCCGTCCGGCGGTCGCGCCGCCGGCAAGTACGGCCTCGGCATGCTGTGCGTGGCTGCAACCAACGCCGGCGGTGGATTCGATGCCCTGTCCGTGAACTGGCAGATCGCCAACGAGGTGGCAGCCGAGAACGGCATCGAAATGGACCGCTCGCGCCTGCGCCTCGTCGGCCCCGTGCATCTGGCCGAGACCCGCGAGCAGGCCCGCGCCAACGTGCAGTGGGGACTCCACAAGTGGCGCGAGTACTTCCAGCGCATCAATCCGCTGTCACCCGGCAGCGCAGGCGGCAAGGACCCCATCGACGAGATGATCGAGAGCGGCCAGGCCGTGATCGGCACGCCGGACGACGCCATCGCTCAGATCGAACGCCTGCAGGCGAAGCAGGGCCAATTCGGGGCGTTTCTGCAGCTGGCTCACAACTGGGCGACCTTCGACGCAACCATCAAGTCCTACGAGCTCTGGGCGGAGTACGTGGCGCCCGTGTTCAAGCAGGCCAACACCAGCCGCCAGGCCTCGTACGACTGGGTGACGGACAACGCCGGCGACTTCATGCAGAAGGCGATGAACGCAGCCGGCGCCATGATTCAGAAACACGCCGACGAGCAGGCGGCGAAGAAGCAGAAGGCGGGGGGCTGACCGGGATCTGACCATGCCCACACCTGCCGCCGCCCGGCTCGTCGACGCGCTGCTTGCCCACGGCGTCGACCGGGCCTTCTGTGTGCCCGGCGAGAGCTATCTGAACGTGCTGGACGCGCTGCGCGACAGCGGCATTCACACCGTGGCCGCGCGGCAGGAAGGCGGCGCGGCGATGATGGCCGAGGCGGACGCGAAGCTCACCGGCAGACCCGGGGTCTGCTTCGTCACCCGTGGACCCGGCGCCACCAACGCCAGTGCCGGGGTGCACGTTGCGGAGCAGGACTCCACCCCCATGGTGCTGTTCGTCGGCCAGGTGTCCACCGGCATGCTGGGTCGTGGCGCCTTTCAGGAGGTGGACTACCGTCAGCTCTTCGGTGGCATGGCGAAGCGCGTGTTCCAGCTCGACCACGGCGACGATCCCGGCGCCGTGGTCTGCGAGGCATTCCACATCGCCTCGGACGGACGACCCGGACCCGTGGTGGTTGCCCTGCCCGAGGACGTGCAGGACCGTCTGCCCGATGGATTGCCCCCGCTCACCCCGTCTGTAACCGCAGCGGCGGACGTGGATACCAGTGCCCTGACCGAGCTCACCGCCCGGCTCACGCAGGCGCGGCAGCCCATGCTTATCGCCGGCGGCAGCGGCTGGTCCGCCAGCGCGGTGGCCGATCTTCAGCGCATCGCGGAGACCTGGCAGCTGCCGGTGAGCGTGGTATTCCGCCGCCAGCAGCTCTTCAACCACGACCACCCGCACTATGCCGGCGACTGCGGTATCGGTATCAACCCTTCGCTGCGCGATCGCATCGAGCAGTCGGACCTGGTGCTGGTGCTCGGCAGCCGGTTCTCGGAGATTCCGAGTCAGGGCTACACGCTGCTGGAGGCGCCAGTGGCCGGCCAACAGCTGGTGCACGTGCACGCCGCCGAGACTGCGCGTTTCCCGCATGCCGATCAGGTGCTGGCCTGCCATCCCGCCGCCGTGCTGCGGGCGCTCACCCGGGTGCCGGGGAGCCCGAAGGACCGCTCGGACTGGGTCGCGGCTGCCCGAGCAGATTTCGACGCCTGGTCCGGCCAGCCACCGGCCATACCCGGCAGCCTGCAGATGGGCCAGGTCATCCAGACGCTGCGCACGGCACTTGCGGACGACGCCATCATCACCAATGGAGCCGGTAACTACGCCACCTGGATTCACCGGTTCTTCCGCTTCCGCGGCTTCGGTACCCAGCTGGCACCCACGTCGGGCTCCATGGGTTACGGCGTTCCGGCCGCTGTGGCCGCGGCCCTGCGCTGCCCGGACCGGACCGTGATCTGCATGGCCGGTGACGGCTGCTTTCAGATGACGGGTCAGGAGTTCGGCACCGCCGTCCAGTACGGCGCCCGGCTGATCGTGCTGGTGGTGGACAACGGCATGTACGGCACGATCCGCATGCATCAGGAACGACGCTTTCCCCGGCGCGATCATGCGACCGACATCGTCAATCCGGACTTTGCCGCGCTCGCCCGGGCCTACGGTGGTTTCGGTGCCACGGTGGCGACCACCGAGGCATTCGCGCCGGCACTGGAAGCTGCCATGGCGGCTGACGTACCCGGGATCCTGCACCTGAAGCTCGACCCCGAAGCCATCACACCCAACATGACGCTCTCGGCCCTGTCCGGCAGCTGAGGAGGACTCGATGATCACCGGCGGTTGTTTCTGCGGCGCGATCCGCTACGAGATCGAGGACGGCGACTATCCGGTCGCCAACTGCCACTGCAGCATGTGCCGGCGGACGAGCGGCGCCCCGTTTGTCACCTGGCTGGTCGCGCCCGCGTCGAGATTCCGTTACACCAGCGGCGAACCCAGGATCCTCCATTCGTCGGAGAAGGGAACGCGTTACTTCTGCGAGCGGTGCGGCACACCGCTCGTCTGCATCACTGCTGATCATCCCGACAACGTCGACGTCACCACCGGCAGTCTGGATGAGCCCGGTCGGTACGTGCCGACCTTTGCCGTGCATGAAGACACCAAGCTGCCGTGGCTGCACCGGACAGAGCAGGCTGCCGCCTCATGACCTTCGGCAGCGACCTCACCGAGATCTGCTGCCCCTACTGCGGTGAGCTCATCGAGGTGATCGTCGATCTCTCGGTGGAGCACCAGGAGTATGTGGAGGACTGCTCCGTGTGCTGTCGTCCCATCACGCTCAGCATCATTGCCGATGAGGACGGCGCCCGGGTCACCGCGCGCCACGAGGACGACTGATCAGCTGACGAACACCGGGCGATAAGGGCCCACGTCAACCGCTTGGCCCTTCGACGTGAAACAGCTTGTTGTAGATCCGCCACTGTCCGTCCCGTTTCAGAAAGGACAGGGTGTCCAGAAACGTGAGGCCAAGGTAATCGTCGCGAACCCTCGCAACAGCGGTGTCCCCCGCCACGTCGATGGACAGCACGTCGAGCCGTGCCGGCTCGCCGTTCGCCTTTGCCGACGGCTGCCCGGCTACGAAGTCCGCAAACTCCGGCACGGACATCTGCGCCAGGCTGCCGTTCATGTAACCGGTGACCTTCGCTTCCGGGTGAAAGGCCGCATGGGCCTTGTCCGCGCTCGACTCGTACATGCAGTCGAAGTATGTCTGGATGGCCTCCCGGATCCCGGTCTCGTCACTCATGTCCGTCCCCCTGTCTGAAGTCAGCCCGAGAATGAATCGCACCGACCATCCGGGTCAACCGTTCGGGCGTCAGTGATAGTCCGGCGCATTCCGGAGCATGTGCGCCGCGCCGTGCGGTCCGTCCAGCACCGCGTTCTCGCCGAACAGCCGTTCCTTCTGACCGCCGAACAGCGACCGGTTGGCCGCAAGCGGGGCGAATGCGACCGCTCTGGCAACCGCCGCGTCGACAAGCCCGTCCACATCGGCCGTCTCCTGGACGAGCCCGGCGGCAAGCGCGGTGGGGCCGGTCCAGCGGCGGGCGAGCTGCACCGTCTCGAAGAACGTGTGTGCCGGCAGCTTGTGGCGGAACAGAGCCAGCTCCGGTGTCGGGATCTTGAGACCCAGCTGCATCTCGTTGGCACAGGCGAAGCCGCGGTCCTCGCGCATGATCCGGTAGTCGTGGCAGAGCGCCACCATGAGTCCCGCGCCGAAGGCATGCCCGTTGATGGCGGCGACCGTAGGCACCGGGAAGGTGATGAGGCGCCCCATCAACCTCATGAACTCATCGCCGAAAACCGACCGGTCCCCGCCGCGATGCTCGCCGTCAGCCGCGAGCCAGTCCAGATCCAGACCGTTGGAGAAGAATTTGCCGTCCGCCGAGCGGGTCACCAGTGCGGTCGGACCTTCGGACGCTTCCACCTGATTCAACGCCTCGTCGAAAGCGCGGACGAAGCTGGTGTTCCAGCGGTTCTCCCCATCCGCCATGGTCAGAACGAAGACCTCGTCCGTCCGGCTGAGCTCGATCATGCACAAGTCCTGAAGGTTGCGGGTCGCCCACTCTACCTCAACGGGTCCCTGCAGTGACGTCACGGCAGGGGTGCAACCAGCTCCTCCAGCGAGTAGAAAGCCCCGTTGTCGTCCTGGATGGCGAGAATGAGGCGCGGCGGCAGCGGTCTTGCGTACCCCTTGCTGCGCAGCAGGTCGATCTCCGCCAGCGTTTCCTGGAACCTCGCTGCGCGATCGGGCGACCAGGGATGCGTGTCCCAGTAGGCGTAGGTGAGCTTCCGGTCCGCTTTTTCCCGCGCCGACAGCGTATCCCGCCGACTCAGCGCACCCAGCTCAATGAGCGCATCACCCGTGGGCGCATAGCCGCTGCGAACGGCCAGGTAAGTGCCCAGGTAGTCCGCTTCCAGCTCTTCGCTGTGGGAAAACCAGTCGTAGTTCCCCTCCGGATCTGCCGTGTCTTTCAGGTACTCGTCAATCTCCGCCTGACTGCGCGCCCGGCCGGGCGAGGTGCCGATCCTGACGTGGCTGTCGGTGGCGACGGCCACCGAAGCGGCCGCCAGCGCGGCGAGCGCCGCGGCCATCACACCGTCGTCGCCGCTGCCCGGCGGTTTCCGCTCGCGCACGTGCGCCGCCACCACGTGGCCATACTCATGGCCGATGACCAGCGCCAGCTCGTCCGGCTCATCCGCCAGATACTCGACGAGACCCCGGGTGAGCACGATCTTCGGCCGGTTCTGCAGGTCGTAACCGGCCCGGGCGTTGACCCCATCCACATCCAGCACCTCGAATTCCGGCACACCACAGCTGTCCGCCTCGGCAAGGGTGCGGCAGACCATGGATGCGTCCGTCGAAATCTTCTCGAAGATCGGCCGCGCCAGGGCGATGGCGGCGTCGTGTGTCAGGGGCTCACGGACGGGCGCCGCCGATTCGACCCGTTCGCGCACATCGGCGACCGAACCCCGACTAGGCGCCGGCGGCTGATAGGGATTACTCGAGCAGCCGGCCAGCAGGGCAGCAAGGAACAGGACGAAGCGGGTCATCCGCCAACCACCGGCTCGTCGGGCGGCGGTTCCAGCCCGGCACGCTCGAGCAGACCGAGAAACCGGGGATCGTGATACAGCGGCCGCAGCAGGGGATCGGTCCGTATGCTGCCGAACAGTACCTCGTGGGCTTCCAGGCCTTTCTCGAGATAGCTGAGCGCGGTATCGGACAGTCCGATCTCGACCAGGGTCCCCGCAAGCAGGGTAAAGAAACGCTGTCTTTCCTCGGCAATCCTGACGAGCTGATCAACGTAACCTTGTGCCAGCCCGGGGTCGCCGAGGTGATGATGAATGATGGCTGCATCCTGCAGGTCGCTGATCCGGGCCGGCTGCTCCGGGATCAGCTCGGCCGCTTCGAGATACTGCCCCTGTAGAATCAGCTGCCAGCGCAGCACGGAACGGCGCGTCGCATCCATCTCCGGCGGGTCGACCTGAGCGGCCAGCGCGTCCATGACGGGTGGTATCTCATCGAAGCGCTCAGCCCGCAGCAGCGACGAGATGAGACCGGTGTAGGCTCTCGCCTGCATCGGATCCACGGCCAGTGCCTTGCGGTAGTAACCGACGGCCTCTTCGGGGCGGCCATCGCTGAGCAGGAAGTAACCGTAGGTGCGCAATCCTTCCGCGTCGCTCGGTCGGATCGAGAGCGCGTGCAGGTAAGACGCTTCGGCGCCACGCATGTCCCAGTCGTACTCGAGCTGCACATCAGCCAGCGCCAGCAGCGCTTCCACGAGATCCGGATCCAGAGCCAGCGCCTTCTGTGCCATCTCCCGGGAGCGCTGGTAGCCTTCCTCCATCGTCAGATCTCTGGTGATCGCCAGCATGCCGTAGGCGTCGGCCAGCCCGGCGTAGGCCAGCGGATAGTCGGGATCGAGCTCGAGCGCACGCTGGTAGTGAGCGATGGCGCGCGAGATGAAGTCGTCGTCTCGGACGTTCTTGCCGATCTCGTAGACGTGCCGGCCACGCAGGTACTCCAGATAGGCCGTCGTGTTCTGCTCGCGCTGCTCGGGGAGCTGCAGCCCGTCCTCGGACAGTAGTCTGACCTTGAGCGCATCGACCACGGCGCTCGCGATCTCGTCCTGAACCCTGAAGATGTCGTCGAGCTCCCTGTCATAGGTTTCCGACCAGAGGTGGGAGTCCGTTGCGACGTCTATGAGCTGCGCCGTGATGCGGATTTTCGTTCCTGCTTTGCGTACGCTGCCTTCCAGCACGTTCTCGACCTTGAGCTCCTTACCCACGGAAGGAATGCTCATGTCCTTGTCCTTGAACGCGAACGACGAGGTGCGCGAGGAAACCCGCAGCCGTTCGACCTTCGCCAGCAGGTTCAGCAGTTCTTCCGTCAGGCCGTCCGAGAAGTACTCGTTGTCCTCGTCGCCCGACATGTTCACGAACGGCAGCACGGCGATGGACTTCTCCGGCGTGTCTTCCACGGTTTCGGCCGGCGACGAAACAGCTTCCGCGGTCGCGGCTTCCGTGGATACCGGTTCCGGCGGAAAGAGCAGCCGTTCCGCCACCAGTACCACGACCACCACCACGAGCCCTGCCATGATCAACCGGTCGATCCGGCGTCCGGTCAGCGACGTCACCGAAGTGCTGCGGTCCACGTCCCGTTCCCGTTTCAGACCCTCCGGGGTCATCTCGTACGCCCAGGCGAAGATCAGCACCAGCGGCAGCCCGAGGACGAGCAGACCGAGCACCAGGCGCAGTGCCCAGCCGGGTACGTCGAGCAGGCCGAAAAGCACGTCGCCGACCTGCAGCAGCAGCCACCCCGCGACCATGTACAGCAGGCCGACGCGGATGACGTTCCGGCGTTTGAGCTCTTCGAAGAATGACTGCATCGGCGGATCTCCTCGCGGCGCAGTATAGAGCGGCACACGAGCACCCTGCAGCCCCGGGAAGATCGCGTAACTCATTGATTTTTAGTGAGCCGCGTCACAGAGCGTACCCCGGGTTCCAAATAAGGTAGGGCTTGGTTTTGCCCGAGTGGCGCATACATGACGTGGCGCGTGTCGTTCTGTCTCCGTTGTCTGTCCGCTCTCTCGGCCCTGCTGCTGAGCGGCGCGCTGCATGCGGATTTCCTGGTCGAGGTGGACTCCCGAGGTGCGCTGGAAGGCGCCGTGGTCACCGCCCGCCCCGTGGACGGCAGGGTGGAAGGGCCGAGCCCGCCGGCAACCGTCTCCATGGTTCAGGCCAACCGTCAGTTCGACCCGTTCATTCTGCCGGTACCCGTGGGCGTGCCCGTGGATTTCCCCAACCGCGACGATACCGCGCATCACGTCTACTCCTTTTCACCCATCGGCAGCTTCGAGCTGCCCCTCTACAAGGGTGACGCCCCTCATCCCATCGTCTTCGACAAGCCTGGCGTGGTGCCCCTCGGCTGCAACATTCACGACTGGATGATCGGCTACCTCTACGTGGTGGATACGCCCTGGTATACCCAGCTCTCGCACAACAGCGCCCGCTTCGAGAACCTGCCTGCGGGTACCTGGGAGATCAGCATCTGGCATCCGGCCATCGACCACCTGCCGACTCCTGCCTGGCAGGTCACCATCTCCGGAACGGGCCAGTCGGAAACCCTGTCACTCGACTTCCCCTTCGCCAGCGTGACCCAGCCCGAACCACCGCGTGAAAGGTTCGATGAGCGGGGGGACTACTGAGATGGTCCGTCTGCTTTCCCTGGCAGCATTGCTGGCCGTCTCCGTGAGCGCCCGTGCGGCTACGGAGGAGCCCGGTTTCTTCACTCACGGACTCACCGACGTGCAGTACGCCTGGTCGGACAGCGAGCAGTCCTGGCTGAAGCGTGGCCCGGACAAGCTGCGCTTCGACGAGACTGACCAGGACGAGCTGCAGCTTGGACGCCTCGGTCTCGAGCTCGGATATGCGTTCGATCTGCAGTCCGTGTTGAAGCTCGAGGCCAACTACTACCTGGACCCTGATAGCTCTCTCGAGCTCACCGAAGCCTACTTCCAGCATCGCACCCTGGGTGCGGGCAGCTGGCGCAGCCGCTACAAGCTCGGCGTCTTCTATCCCGCCATCTCCATGGAGAACACCGGACCGCTGTGGACGTCGCCGTACACCATCAGCTCATCGGCCATCAATACCTGGCTCGGCGAGGAGCTGAGGGCCGTGGGTGCCGAAGGCCGCTGGACGTGGATCGGAGACGAGTACAACCGTTCGAAGCACCGGTTCAGCCTGTTTGCCGCCATGTTCTGCTGCAACGACACGCTCGGCGCCATGATCTCCTGGCGCGGCTGGTCCATTCACGACCGCCAGACCGGCGTCAACGGCACGCTGCCCATCCGCGAGCTGCCGGCCATCGTCTACGCGGACCACAGCCGGGAATTCGAGCCGTTCATGGAGATCGACGATCGCGTCGGTTTCTATGGCGGCATGGAGTGGGACTACGCGCGGCGTTTGAAGCTGCAGTTCGTCTACTACGACAACCGCGCCGACGACACCATCCGCCAGGACGACCAGTTCGGCTGGCGTACGAAATTCGGCCAGCTCGGCTTTCACTGGCAACCGGCGGACAGCTGGGATCTGCTCGGCCAGTTCATGCGCGGCCGGACGATCATGGTCGAGGACGTGGTGATCAACGACTTCGAGTCCGGTTACCTGCTCGTCGCGAAGAGCTGGGGGCCTCACCGGCTCGCGGCGCGCGTCGAGTACTTCCGCATCATCGACGTCGACGGCAACAGCTTCGACCTGAACCGGGAGGACGGTGACAGCCAGACGCTGTCCTACTCGCGTCTGTTCGGCCGTGGCTGGAAGCTTTCTCTGGAAGCGACGCGCTTCTTCTCCGACTACGCCGCCCGTTCGCACTTCGGCGAAACAGAGCGTCGCACGGAACACGAGCTTCTGGTCAGTCTGCGCTACTACTTCTGATCCTTATGCGCCTGCACGGCCGGATATTCTCACTGGTGCTGCTCATGCTGGTCGGCCTCGGCGGCACCAACCTGCTCTTCTTCTACAGCTCGGCTCGTGACAAGGTGGAGCACGACGTCACGGAACGGCTGCTGATCGCCGAGCGGTCGTTCGTCGATCTGCTGGACAACCGGCAGCGCGAGCTGATCAGCAGCGTCAACGCCGTGGTCAACGACTGGGGGCTCCGCCAGGCCATCGGCCAGCAGGACCGCCAGACCGCCCGGGACGTGCTCGTCAACCACAGCACCCGGGTGGATGCCGACATCGCGCTGTTCATCGACCGCAACAGACAGGTGTTTGCGGCGACCCTGCCGGTGGCACACCTGCCGCAGAACGTGCTCGACCTGCTCGATCGCGCTCCGAAGAGCGCGCATCTGATCGCCGCCATCGGCGATCGCTACTATCAGCTGGTGCTCGATGAGGTGAAGGCACCCGTTCAGCTGGGCTGGCTCGCCATGGGATTCCTCATCGACGACCCGCTGGCGGAGCGGCTCAGTCTGCTCTCCGATGTGGAGGTGAGCTTCGTCCACGACTGGGACGGCAGGCTGGATGTGTTCGCGAGCTCGCTGGCTCAGCCTGAGCGCGCCCTTGCGGCCGCACAACCTCAGCCGAATCCTTCGGACCGGTTCTGGACGGTTTCCGGCGGCGGCTTCGAAGACCTGGTGCTTCACCACGGCCTCGATCCGGACCGGCCCGGCATGCAGGTGGCCCTGCAGCGATCCCTCGCCACCCCGCTCATGGAGTTCCGGTCCTGGTGGTGGAGCCTGGCGACAATCTTCTCCTTCGTCACGCTGGCCGGTCTGGGCCTTGCCTGGTTCTTTTCCCGGGGCATCACCCGGCCGCTCAATCATCTGCTCGGCGCCATTCAGAACATGGAGACCGGCAACTACTCGACCCGGCTGAAGGTCGATCGCAACGACGAGATCGGCTCACTGTCCCGTTCCTTCATCCGCATGCAGCGCGCCATCGCCGACCGGGAGGAGGAAATCCGCTACCGTGCCGATCACGACCTCACCACCAACGTGCTCAACCGCAACGGCTTTCTGGACGCCCTCGGCGAGCGGATCGAGGCCGGGGGAGACACCCACTGTGCACTCGCCGTGGTGTGCCTGCGTCTCAACCACTTTCAGCAGATCGTCGATGCGCTCGGCCACAGCTGGGGTGACCGGCTCCTCGAGCTGGTCGCAGAACGTATCACCGGAACCTTCACAGGCAGCGACCTGGCCCACGCAAACTCCGACGAGTTCTTCCTGAGCTTCGACACCCGGGATCTGACCGCCGTCTACGGCATCGGCGAGCAGGTACACGACTGCCTCGCCGCGGAATTCTCCATCCGCGGCATCTCCCTGACCCTGACGGGTCGCGTCGGTGTTTCGGTGTTTCCGGATCACGCCGCCGACGGCCAGACACTTCTGCGCAAGGCGAGCGTGGCGCTGAACGAAGCCATCGAGCACCATCGAAGAACGGTGGTCTACGACCCCGCCCTCGACCAGAACAGCGTTAAACGGCTCACCCTCATGAGCGAGCTGCCGAGAGCCATCCGCGACGGTCAGCTGGAGCTCCACTACCAGCCGAAGATCCGTCTGAGTGCAGAAACACCCGCCGTCGAAGGCGTGGAATGCCTGGTTCGCTGGCAGCATCCCGAGCTCGGTTTTGTTGCACCGGACGAGTTCATCTCGCTGGCCGAGAAAACCGGCTACATCGTCGAGCTGACCCGGTACGTGCTCGACCGGGCACTGGCTCAGTGCGCCGCCTGGCGTCGCCGCGGTATCGATCTCTGCGTGGCCGTGAACGTCTCTGCCGTGGACCTGCGCCACGGCTCACTGGCCGGCCGCGTCCAGTCGCTGCTCGACGAGCACGGGCTGCCGGCCAGCGCGCTCTGCCTCGAGATCACGGAAAGCGCAGCCATGGAGGACCCGGAGTCGGCACTGCGGCGGCTCTCGGCTCTCCGGGATCTGGGGGTGCGGCTGTCCATCGACGACTACGGCACGGGGTACTCCTCTCTGGCCCAGCTGAAGAAGCTGCCCGTTTCCGAGCTGAAGATCGACAAGAGCTTCGTGCTCGACCTGGACCGCAGCGAGGACGACCAGATCATCGTCCGCTCCACCATCGAGCTGGCACACAGCATCGGCCTCGAGGTGGTGGCGGAAGGGGTGGAGAGCGCCCGGATTCTCTGGCAGCTCAGGGAATGGCAGCTCGACTGTGCGCAGGGATTCCACATCAGCCGGCCGCTGGCGCTGGCTCAGATCGATGAGTGGCTCACCGCCACATCTTTTCAGGTACGCGGCATCCCGGCCGTCGTCTCCACCGCATCCGGACGCTAACCGGCTTTGAAGCCCGTCACCCGGGTGAGCGTCTCCGGAATGAACTCGCTGGCCGTGATCCGGGTGAAGCCCGCCGCTTCGAGGTAGCCGATACAGTCCGTGACGGTATGGGCGAGCCCCGTGGACCGGTTCACCGCCTCCGAGAGCCCCCAGAGCGCCGGGGCCAGCGGTCCCGTGCCGTCCGGATCGAGCATCTCGCCGATCAGGTGAAACTCCCCGCCCGGCAGCAGCGCATCAAACACACGACGGACCACGCTGGCGATGATGGGCCGGCTGTACTGGGGCAGATTGGATGCCATGATCGCCACATCGGCATCTGTGGGCAGAGGATCGGCAGTGAAGTCGCAGACGCTGGCGGTCACGGCATCCGCTACCCCGTTCTCCCGGATGTACTCCCGGGTCACCTCCACAACCGGCTTGAGATCGAGCACCTCACCGCGGATACCCGGATGGGACTGGGCCGCGACGATGCAGTAGCAGCCCGAACCGCCGCCAAGGTCCATGATCTTGTGACGGCCGGACAGATCCACCTGCTTGTGGAAGCGCCTGGCCGCACCCATGCCGATGGAGTAGGTAGCCTCGTGATACTGCCGTGCCCGTTCAACGGTGAAGGTATCGTCGTACATGCCGAGCCGGCGCTGGTCGGCCTCGCGGACCTTGAGATGCTCCGTGAGCCTGCCCCAGGAATCCCAGCGCGGCTTGCCGAACAGCATCCAGGGTCCCGCGTAGCTCGACCGGCCGCGGACCAGAAACCGGTCGACGTCCTCGGCGTTGGCAAACCGGTCACCATCGCGGATCACGAGATCCATCGCGGTCAGCGCGACCAGCAGCCGCTCCGCGTTCACAGGCTCGATACCCATGGCCTTCGCGGCAGTCTCGATGGTGTCGTGGCCGTCCGCGATGGCCGTGAAGGCGTCCAGTTCCACCGCGCTCATGAGCGCGGCAGACTCCCAGAACGCCTTGCTGATCCGCTGCAGGCGCACCGTGTCCGGCCGTGACCCTGTCTGTTTCCTCCCGCTCATCCGTTCATCTCCCCCGCGCACCCTCTGCACTCTAACACCCGGGCTGGCGCGGGGCGTTATCATGCCGCCTCGAGGAGGGAGTCACCCATGCCGTACCGATCAGGATTCCGGGCAGGTTTGTTCGAAGGTCACACCGTTCTCATCCCCGGCGGGGGCGGCGGACTCGGCCGCTGCATCGCCCACGAGCTGGCAAGTCTCGGTGCCCGCGTCGTTCTCGCCGGGCGGACCCAGGCGAAGCTCGATCGGGTCAGAGACGAGATCATGGAAGACGGTGGCGCGGTCGCGGGCTGCCACGCACTGGAGCTCAGGGACGAGCCGGCCGTCGTCCAGCTTGTGGAACGGGTTCTGTCGGAACACGGACCCGTTGATGGACTTGTCAACGCTGCCGGCGGTCAGTTTCCCGCGAAACTCGAAAATCTGAGCCTGAACGGCTGGAACGCCGTGCTGCACAACAATCTCACCAGCTACTTTCTGGTCGCCCGGGAGGTGTATCGCCAGTGCATGCGGCAGCGCGGCGGCAGCATCGTCAACATCGGTGCGGACTGGGAAGGGGGCATGGCAGGCATGGGCCACAACGGCGCGGCCCGGGCCGGACTGTCTAATCTGACCGCTACAGCCGCCAGCGAGTGGGGCCGGGACGGCGTCCGCGTCAACTGCGTGATTCCCGGCTTCATTGCCACCACTGGTCTCGACCGCTATCCGGAGGATGACTGGGACTCACTGGCGGGCATTGCCCGACGCGTGCCCCTCGGCAGGCACGGCACCGCGGCGGAGATCTCCGCGATGGCGGTCTTCCTGCTCTCGGAGATGGCTGCCTACGTGACGGGTGCCGACTTCCGCGTCGACGGCGGCATTCACAACGGTGCGTCGAGCTTCCTGTTCCAGCCGGAGTCCGCCCGCAACGTTCGCACGTTCAACGGCTTTCACCGCGACGAGCCGCCGGCGCTGCTGGATATCTGAGCGGTCCGGACACCTGCTCCGCACCCAAAATGGTGCCCCGGAATCGTGCCCCGCAACATAAATGTGCGCTCTGCCGGCGCCTGAAAGACCGCCGTCGTGCGGAAACGCCCGGAAAGCGGCTCTTCACAGATTCTGGCCCGAACTTTGAATGACGTTTACCGGCCGGCGTACATACCGGCCTGAAACAGTTTACCGGAGGGCAACGAGGCCCGGATCTGCGGCATGCGGATCCGGGCCTCGTTGTTTTCCGGGACCCAGAATGTCCGGTTGTTAGGAGCAACTCGCATGAAGCGCACGACCACCTCGCGCCAGATTCAACGGCGCCTGATCGCATTGACGGCCCTGATGGGTGCCTGCAGTCTCTTTACCGCAGACACCGCCTTCGCTGACTGGTACGACACAACGAAGCAGGCGGTGGCGGAAGGCAGCACCGCTTTCGACTTCCGCTATCGCTACGAGTTTGTCGACTCGGTGCCGTTTGACAAGAATGCCAATGCTTCGACGCTGCGCAGTAGAATTACCTGGGTATCGGGTGCCATCGGCGCCTGGACCGCGGGGGTTGAAGCGGATTACGTGTCCGCCATCGGGCCCGAACGTTACAACTCGCTCGCCAACGGCAAGACCCAGTACCCGGTCGTCGCCGATCCCACCGGATTCGATCTGAACCGCGCTTACCTGCAGTTCGCCACCGAGGACACTACCGGCATCTTCGGCCGGCAGCGCATCAACCACGGTAATCAGCGCTTCGTGGGCGGCGTCGCCTGGCGCCAGAACGAGCAGACCTTCGACAGCCTGCGGCTGGAGTTCGGCAACGCCGTGAAGCTCGACTACGCTTACGTATTCCAGGTGAATCGCGTGTTCGGCCCCGACGGCGGTATTCAGCCGGCTACCTGGGATGCGAACACGCATCTGTTCCGTGCGATCGTCGGTCTCGCGCCGAACCATACCCTTACGGCCTATGGCTACCTCATGGATTTCGAAGGACAGTTCGGCCCCATCAACAGTAACGAGACCCTCGGCGTGCACTATGACGGCCGGTTCGGTCCGCTAAAGCTGGCCGCCGCCTTCGCCAGGCAGGCGGACTACAAAGACAATCCCATCCACTACGACGCCAACTACTACTTCGTAGATGGCGCTCTCACCCTACTTGCCACGGACTCGGGCAGTCTCTCCGCCAACGTGGGTTATGAAGTGCTCGGCAGCGATGACGGCAATGCCGGGTTCCGTACCCCGCTCGCCACGCTGCACAAGTTTCAGGGCTGGGCCGATCAGTTCCTCAACACGCCGCTGACCGGTGTTCGCGACGCCTACGTGGGCCTCGGTGGCAAGTTTCGAAAGCTCGGCCTGTCCGCCACCTACCACGATTTCCGAGCGGACTCCGGCGGCGCCGACTACGGCAGCGAGATCGACCTGATGGCCGAGTATCCGCTGAAACCGGACGCGCTGACTCTGCAGCTCAAGTACGCCGACTACAACGCGGACGAGTTCGCCTTCGACACTCGCAAGTTCTGGGTGACGCTGCAGCTGAAGCTGTGATCCAGAACTGGCACCGAATTTGCTGAATCGATCAGGTGAACGACGAGATCAGCCGGGAAACGCGGGCGCTCCACATCCTGCTCGTGGACGACAATCCCGCGCGCGCGGAGCTCGTCGGTTCCCGGCTACAGGAAGCCGGCTTCGACCACCTTCGCTTCGTTCAGCAGCAGCAAGGGTTGCTCTACCAGATCGAGCAGAACCCGCCGGACGTCATCGTCATCTCTCTGGAGTCACCGTCGCGGGACCTGCTGGAGAGTCTCTCAATCGTTTCCCGGCATAACCCGACCCCCATCGTGATGTTCACCGAGGAGGACGATCCTTCCTTCATTGCCGAGGCGGTGGACGCAGGCGTGACCACCTACCTGGTCGACGGCATCCGCGCGGAGAAGGTGAAGCCGGTGGTTGAGGTCGCCATCGCCCAGTTTCGCGCGTTCCAGCACCTGAAAGGTCAGCTCGCGGATACCCGGATGGAACTGGCCGAGCGGCGCAGTATCGAGCAGGCCAAGGCGCTGCTCATGGAGCGGGACGGTTTCAGTGAGAACGAGGCACACGCCCGTCTCCAGGCATTCGCCATGCAGCGGAATCTCAAGCTGGCAGAGGTAGCGAAACAGATCATCGAGCTCGCCCAGCGCACCAAGAGGAGCACGAAACCATGACGACCTGCAGCCTGCCGGCAGCCGAAAAGCCGGTGCTCAACCTGGGCTATGTGCGGCTGACGGACAGTGCGCCGCTGATCGTCGCTCACGAGCTCGGCTACTACCGGGACTACGGACTCGAGGTCGCCCTCACTCGGGAAGTGAGCTGGGCGAACGTCAGGGATAAGCTGGCCGCCGGCGTGCTCGATGCAGCCCAGATGCTGGCACCGCTGCCCGCCATGACCACCCTCGGCGTCAGCGGGCTCCGCGTACCCATGCTGACCGGCCTGACGCTGTCCCTGAACGGCAACGCCATCACCCTGTCCGCGGCGCTGGCCGACGCCCTGGATGGACCCGTCGCAGCAGGCGCACCTCTGGCCAATGCGGAGCGGCTTTCCCGTTTCCTGACACGAACGGGCCGTGTCCTCAACCTCGGGGTCGTGCACTCCTTCTCCACCCACGCCATTCTGCTGCGAGCCTGGCTCAAGGCCGGTGGGATCGATCCGGACAGCCAGGTACGGACCCTGGTGGTACCGCCGAGCCAGATGATCGACTCTCTGGCCAGTGGGGTGATAGACGGCTACTGCGTTGGCGAGCCGTGGAGCTCCATCGCCGTGCACAACGGCCTGGGGCACATCGTGGCGTTCGGCAACCAGATCTGGGAGAACGCGCCGGAGAAGGTGCTGGCGGTGACCGATCGCTGGCACCAGCACCATCCCGCGACCCATCTGCGACTCCGGCTGGCACTGATGAGAGCCTGCAGCTGGCTTGCCGACCCGCCTCACCGCCTGCTCACAGCCCGGATGCTGGCCGCACCGGCGTATCTCGACCTTCCCGAAGCACAACTGCTGCCTTCCCTGACCGGCATCATCTCCTGTTCTCCCGGCGCCGCTGCTGTCGCCGTGGAGGACTTCCACGTTTTCAGCACCGGACAGGCCGGGCTGCCATCGCGGGAGACTGCTGCGTTCATGATCGAACGCTGTGCGGAACTGCTCGGCAGACCCATCGAACCCGATCGGATCGCCTCACTGGTCCAGCAGACCACACGCCCGGACCTGTACCGTGAAGCGGCCCGTCAGCTGGGTGATGCGACACCTGACTATGCACCATCGCGGCACACGCGACTCTCCTTCGCCCTGAAATAGCGCCAGACATGATGTCGGGAACGCCGCAAGTGTCTGATTTGCCGTGGCCTCCGGTTGGCAGGGGATTTGTATCTATCCCCACGAACAGCATCGAGTTCCCATGGCAAAGGCGCCTTCTGCTCCACCGAGCAGCAGGCGCTTTTTTTTCGTCCACAGAACGTCGTTTTTAAGAGGTGACACGAAGTGAAAACCGTCATGATCCTGATTGCGATCCTTGCGCTGACACCCGCAGGGCTCGCGGCCGAAGTCGGCTACCCCGAGAAGGACGAGCTCACCTTCGGCTTCATCAAGCTGACGGACATGGCACCGCTGGCCGTGGCGTACGAGCTCGGCTACTTCGAAGACGAGGACCTCTACGTCACCCTGGAAGCCCAGGCGAACTGGAAGGTGCTGCTGGACGGCGTGATCGACGGCCGTCTGGACGGCGCGCACATGCTGGCGGGACAGCCGCTGGCGGCGACGATCGGATTTGGCACCCAGGCACACATCGTGACGCCGTTTTCCATGGATCTGAATGGCAACGGCATCACCGTCTCCACCCGCGTCTGGGAAGCCATGAAGCCGAACCTGCCGAAACAGGCGGACGGCAGACCCGAGCATCCGATCCGCGCGGACTACCTCAAGCCCGTCGTCACGGCTTACGCCAATCGGGGCGAGCCGTTCAAGATGGGCATGGTCTTTCCCGTCTCCACGCACAACTACGAGCTCCGTTACTGGCTGGCCGCCGGTGGCATTCATCCCGGCTACTACGCACCCCACAAGGGAGACACCAGCGGCCAGATCGGCGCTGAGGCGCTGCTGTCGGTGACGCCGCCACCGCAAATGCCGGCGACGCTCGAGGCCGGGACCATCTACGGCTACTGCGTCGGCGAACCATGGAACCAGCAGGCCGTGTTCAAGAGTATCGGCGTACCGGTCATCACCGATTACGAGATCTGGCCCAACAATCCGGAAAAGGTATTCGGGCTGACCAAGGAATTCACGGAGAAATATCCCAACACGACGATCCGTATCGTCAAGGCACTGCTTCGTGCAGCGCGCTGGCTCGACGAGAACGACAACGGCAACCGTAAACAGGCGGTGGAGATTCTGTCGCGCTCTCAGTACGTGGGTGCCGACTACGAGGTGATCGCCAACTCCATGACGGGCACCTTCGAATACGAGAAGGGCGACAAAAGGAGTGTCCCCGACTTCAACGTCTTCTTCCGCTACCACGCCACCTATCCCTATTACTCGGACGCTATCTGGTATCTGACCCAGATGCGCCGCTGGGGACAGATCTCCGAACCGGAGCCGGACGACTGGTACATGGAGGTCGCGAAGAAGGTCTACCGGCCGGATATCTACGCCGACGCGGCCCGGGCACTGATCGAGGAAGGGCTGTTCACCGCCGACGACTTTCCGGACTTCGAGACCGAAACAGGATTTCGTCCCGTTGCCACCGGTTTCATCGATGACGTGGACTATGACGGGCGCCACCCGAATGCCTATCTCGAGTCCTTTGCCATCGGCCTCAAGGACGAGGTGCTCTGATGGCCGAAGCAACTGAGCGGCTGCTCGCGCCTGGCGCTTATTTCGACCGGGTGAATGCACTCGGCAGGTCGGCGCTGCTGCCGGCCCTCGGCATTACCACCTTCCTGCTGCTGTGGCAGCTGGCAGCCTCCAGCATCGAGACATCACTCGGCGACTTTCCCGGGCCCAGGGACGTCTGGGTCCAGACATCCAACCTCGTCGATGAGCACTGGAGCGAGCGCGCCAGGGCGGAAGCCTTCTACGAACGCCAGGAGCAACGGAATGCCGAACGTCTGGCCCGGGACGCGGATGCGCCGGTGCGGTGGCGCGCATACACCGGCAAACCCACGTTTTTCGACCAGGTTGCCACCAGCCTCGCAACCGTCGCGTTCGGCTTCTGCCTGGCGGCGCTCGTTGCGGTCCCTCTCGGCATTCTCTGCGGGCTTTCAGACCCGATCTACAGGGCGGTGAATCCTGTCATCCAGGTCTTCAAGCCAGTCTCACCACTCGCCTGGCTGCCGCTGGTCACCATGGTGGTCTCGGCGACCTACGTGGCGGAAAATCCGCTGTTCGAGAAATCCTTCCTGAATTCGGCGTTCACGGTCGCGCTCTGCTGCATCTGGCCGACGGTCATCAACACCACCGTCGGTGTGGCCGGCGTCGACCGGACCCTGGTGGACGTCAGCCGGGTGATCGGCCTGAGGCCCCTGACCCACATCCGCAAAGTGATCCTTCCAGCGGCCATCCCGATGATCTTCACCGGTCTGCGTCTGTCTCTGGCCACCGGTTGGATGGTGCTCATTGCCGCGGAAATGCTGGCCCAGAATCCTGGACTCGGAAAGTTCATCTGGGACGAGTTCCAGAACGGTTCTTCCGACTCACTGGGCCGGATCATGGTGGCCGTGGTCACCATCGGTATCGTCGGTTTTCTGCTGGACCAGCTGATGCTCGTTCTGCAGCGCCGCTTCAGCTGGGACAAGCAGGCCATCCTGCGCTGACACGGAACATCCGAGGAGGAAATGATGGATCGATATCTGGAGCTCTCGAAGATCGGAAAGATTTTCGATACGGATAGCGGCACGTACGAAGCGCTCGCCGACGTCAGCCTGAAGATCAACCGGGGTGAGTTCGTTTCTCTCATCGGCCACTCCGGTTGCGGCAAATCCACCGTGCTCAACATCATTGCCGGCCTCGAGCGGGCCACCAGCGGCGGCGCCATCCTGGAAGGGGAAGAGATCACCGACCCCGGTCCCGAGCGCGCCGTGGTGTTCCAGAGCCACGCGCTGATGCCCTGGCTGACGGTCTTCGAAAACGTCGAGCTCGCCGTCAATCAGGTGTTCCGGACCCGGAAGAGTCGTACGGAGAAACACGACTGGATCCTCCACAACCTGGAGCTCGTACAGATGGCAGGTGCTGCAAACAAGCTGCCACACGAAATTTCCGGCGGTATGCAGCAGCGCGTCGGCATAGCCCGTTGTCTGGCCATGCAGCCGAAGGTGGTGCTGATGGACGAGCCGTTCGGCGCGCTGGATGCCCTGACCCGCGCACGTCTGCAGGACACGCTGATGAACATCCAGGCCGAGCTCAGGAACACGGTAGTCATGATCACCCACGACGTGGATGAAGCCGTGCTCCTGTCCGACCGAATCGTGATGATGAGCAATGGACCTGCCGCCGGTATCGCCCGCGTCCTCGACGTCCATCTGCCGAGACCGCGTAACCGGCTGGCCCTGGCTGAGGATGCCGATTTCAACCACTGCCGCCACCAGGTGCTCGACTTTCTCTACTCCGGTCGCCACCTGCGCGAAGAACTGGTCGTCATCCGCTCCGGGTCGTCGAATACAGACGCCAACTCCGGTTCCGGACACATCGCCGCGTAATGACCGGGCAGGCACCCTTGCTGATCGTGGGCGGCGGTATGGCAGCGGGCAGGCTGCTCAGACGCCTCGTCGAGCTCGGTTATGACAGACCGATCACCGTGGTCTCAGCGGAAGCCGAGCAGCCCTACAACCGCGTCCTGCTGCCGGATCTGCTGTCAGGCCGATGCACGACGCGCGATCTCACGCTGCACGACGACCAGTGGTATGCCCAGCGGAGGATCCTCTTCCTCGGCGGCAATGCCGTCATCCGAATCGACCGCGAGAACAACCGGGTGCACTGCGAAGACGGCACCGAGATCGGATACCACACCCTGATACTGGCAACCGGCGCCACAGTACCCGCACCGAATGTCCCGGGCCTCGAACTGCAGGGCGTCACGGTGCTCCGCACCATCGAGGACGCACGTGCGCTGCGGCACGCAGCGGGCAGCGACGTCTGCATCGTGGGGGGTGGTCTGCTGGGCCTGGAGACAGCGAGGAGTCTCGCCGCTATCGGCGCCCGGGTGAGCGTCGTTCACCGCGCGGAACATCTTCTGAATCGACAACTGGATGCTCACGGGTCGGCAGTCGTTCGAGACTTTCTGGAAGAGCAGGGAATCGACTGCCGCGTCGGCGAAAGCGTCGCAGCCATCGAAGGAACGGACACCGTATCGTCGGTACATCTTTCCGGCGGCGGGTATCTGACCGCGCAATGGGTCGTCTTCGCCACGGGCACCAGGCCGAACGACGATCTCGCCAGAGCTGCCGGCATCGCTACGGACGATGGGATCATCGCGACCGACCGCATGGAAACCAGCGATCCACAGATTGCCGCGCTCGGGGAATGCGCACGGGTCGATGGCACGACCTACGCGATGGTGGAGCCGGTGTATCGGCAGGCCGATGTGCTGGCCAATCGTCTGACCGGCGGTTGCGAGCGCTTCGCAGCACCAGCACAGGCTACCCGCCTGAAGATCGCAGGGCTCGCGGTCTTTGCAGCCGGTCAGGTGAGTCCCGTATCGGGTGACGACGACGTAATCATCGAAGATCCGGCCCGTCGCGTTTACCGCCGTCTCTGTTTCCGCGGCGACCGCCTCACCGGCGCGGTACTCATCGGCGACAGCAGCGGCGGTCGCGCCGTACAGCACTGCCTGCAGACAGGCGGGCGAACGCAGGACCCCCTGGGCCTGGCTTTCGGGGCGGCAGACGCGGCATGACGCCGGGATTTCAACAAGAATCACGAATCGGGAGAGCTCAACCATGACACTACGTCTGGTCGTAATCGGCAACGGAATGGTCGGCCATCACTTTCTGAAGCAGCTGGTCGGCGCCGACCGCTTCCGGATCACGCTCATCGGCGGAGAGCCGCACCCTGCCTATGATCGGGTCCACCTCTCGGAGATATTCTCGGGAAAGAGCGCCGCGGATCTGGCGCTGGCCAGCCGGGCGGAGTACGAGTCAGCGGGTATCGACGCGCGTTTCGGTGATCGGGCCGTTGCGATCGACCCCGTGAACCGAACGATTACGACGGAACATGGGTCGTCGGTGCCATACGACCGGCTCGTACTGGCTACCGGCTCCTACCCCTTCGTGCCACCCATTGCCGGAAATGATCTGCCCGGGTGCCTGACCTACCGCACGCTCGAGGATCTCGAACGGATCCGCGCAGGCGCCGCCGGCGCGCGGCGCGGTACCGTAGTCGGTGGCGGTCTGCTCGGGCTCGAATGCGCAAACGCGCTCATGAACCTGGGACTCGAGACCCACGTCGTGGAATTCGCTCCGGGCCTGATGAATGTGCAGCTCGATACCGAGGGCAGCACGATGCTGAAACGCAAGATCGAGGCACTGGGCATCCGCGTTCACACCGGTACCGCAACGCAGGCCATCGAACGCGCGGCATCGGAGGAATACGCGCTCACCATGCGCTTCGCCGGGGCAGGCGACTCCCTCGATACCGACCTGATCGTCTTCTCCGCCGGCATCAGACCTCACGATGGGCTGGCACGCGAGGCGGGACTGATAATCGGTGAGCGTGGTGGTATTGCGGTGAGCGCGGACTGCGTGACCAGCGACCCCCACATCTATGCCATCGGTGAGTGCGCCGCCTGGCAGAACCGGATATTCGGGCTCGTGGCCCCGGGTTACCGCATGGCAGAGGCCGCTGCCGGCCATCTCCTGGAGGAGCCGGCACCGTTCCAGGGTGCCGACATGAGCACCAAGCTCAAGCTGCTCGGCGTGGATGTCGGCTCGGTCGGCGACGCGCAGGGTGCCGTAGAAGGCGCTCTCGCCTATACGTTTCACGATCCTGTCCGGCAGGTCTACAAACGCCTCAACGTGAGTGCCGATGGCCGGAAGGTACTCGGTGCGGTGCTGGTCGGCGATTGCGAGACCTACGACGCAGTGCTGCAGTACTACCTGAATACTCTGCCACTCCCCGGCAGTCCCGAAGCGCTGATTCTTCCCGGATCCGAGCTGACGCTGCCGGGCGCTGATTCGCTGCCGGAATCCGCCATCATCTGCTCCTGCCTGAACGTCACGAAAGGCGCGATCGGTGCAGCGGTTAGCGGCGGCTGCGCGGGTGTCGGCGCCGTGAAGGCGGAAACCGGCGCCAGCACCGGCTGTGGTGGCTGCGGGCCACTGCTGAAGAGCATCGTCGATGCGGAGCTCGCCCGGCTCGGCATCGAGGTTGACACGGCATTGTGTCCGCACTTCCGTCACGACCGGCAGGGGCTGTTCCACATCTGTCAGGTGGAAGGCATAAGGACCTTCGATGATCTGCTCGAGCGTCACGGCAACATGCGGCCGGACGGCGGCAGCCGGGGCTGCGAGGTCTGCAAGCCTGCTGTTGCCTCGATCCTGGCATCGCTGTGGAACGATTACGTACTGGAGAAAAAGCACGCCGGTCTTCAGGACACGAATGACGCCCGCCTCGCCAACATGCAGAAGAACGGCACCTACTCGGTGGTACCGAGAATTCCCGGCGGAGAGATCACGCCGGATAAGCTCATCGCCATCGGCGCGGTAGCCAAGAAATACGATCTGTACACGAAGATCACCGGCGGCCAGCGGATCGATCTTTTCGGTGCGCAACTCCACGAGCTGCCATTGATCTGGCGGGAGCTCATCGACGCCGGCTTCGAAACAGGGCACGCCTACGGCAAGGCTCTCAGAACCGTAAAGTCCTGCGTCGGCAGCACCTGGTGCCGCTACGGGGTGCAGGACTCCGTCGGCATGGCGCTCACTGTGGAGAATCGGTACAAGGGCCTGCGTTCACCCCACAAGCTCAAGATGGCCGTCTCGGGTTGTGCACGGGAGTGTGCCGAGGCGCGCTCCAAGGACGTTGGAGTCATTGCCACCGAGCACGGCTGGAACCTCTATGTCTGCGGCAACGGCGGCATGCGCCCACGACATGCGGATCTCTTCGCAACCGACCTCGATGACGAAACGCTCATCCGCTACATCGACCGGCTGCTCATGTTCTATGTGCGCACCGCGGATCGGCTCCAGCGTACGTCCGTCTGGATGGAAAACCTGGAGGGTGGGCTCGACTATCTCCGCCAAGTGATCATCGAGGACAGCCTCGGCATCGGCGCGGAGCTCGAGGCGCAGATGGCCCGCGTTATCGGCAGCTATCAGTGTGAGTGGGCTGCAACCCTCGAGGATCCGGAGCGCCTGAAGAAATTCCGCACTTTCGTGAATGCCGCCGGCGGCGACGACCAGATCGTCTTCGTCCGTGAACGCGGCCAGCGGCGACCGGCAACGGCCGAGGAGCGGCTGCTCCATACGGATAGGGTCGAGGAGGCTTCATGACAACCGCGCTGCCTGCCCGGATCGAAGCCGGAGTCCGCCGTCGAGCGGTACTGATCTGTCCGGAAGCCGAGCTGGTCGAGGGAAGCGGGGTGGCGGCGCTGGTGGATGGTACGCAGGTGGCGTTGTTCCTGTTGAGGGGCACCGACGGAAACCGCGTGCATGCCATCGGCAATCATGATCCCGTCGGCGACGCACCGGTGCTCTCACGCGGCATCGTCGGTGATGTGGAAGGCGAACCCGTGGTGGCATCACCACTGTACAAGCAGCGCTTCAGCCTCATCACCGGGCGTTGCCTCGACGACGCAGACGTCACGGTTCCCGTCTACCGGATCCTGCTCAGCGACGGCTACGTGTATCTCGTCCGTTGACCGACCCCTCGTTGAGATCCGTACGTACCACCTGCCCGTACTGCGGCGTCGGCTGCGGCGTCACCGCGAAAACGGACGGACAGCAGCTGATCGCTGTGGCGGGTGATCCTGACCACCCTGCCAACCGGGGCAGGCTCTGCGTCAAAGGCGCGGCACTGCCCGAAACCCAGAAGGACAACGGCCGACTGCTTCATCCCATGATCGGTGGCGGACGGGTGAGCTGGGCCGAGGCGCTCGATCGGGTCGCAGCAGGCTTTCTCGAAACCATCGAAACCTACGGTCCGCGTTCGGTAGCGTTCTACCTGTCCGGTCAGCTCCTGACAGAGGATTATTACGTGGCTAACAAGCTGATGAAAGGGTTCATCGGCGGCGCCAATGTGGATACGAACTCCCGGTTGTGCATGGCCTCGGCGGTCGCTGCCCAGAAACGGGCCTTCGGCGAGGATGTCGTGCCATGCAGTTATGCCGATCTGGACGCCTGCGAGCTGATGATCTTCGCCGGCTCCAACGCCGCATGGACCCACCCGATCCTCTACCAGCGAATTGCCGCCAGGAAATCGACCTCCAACCTGAAGGTCGTCGTCATCGATCCCCGACGCACGGCGACTTGCGACATCGCCGATCTCCACCTCGCCATACAGCCGGGAATGGACGCCGCGCTGTTCAACGGCCTGCTCGTCGATCTGGCCGACCGGGGTACGTTGAACGGCCGATTCATCGGTGCTCACACCGAAGGACTGGAGACGGCGCTGGCCAGCGCCCGTCCGGATGCGGCAGACCTCCCTGCGCTCACCGGTCTGTCCGCCGACCACATCGAGACCTTCTTCCGCTGGTTTTCCGAAACGGAGAAGGTGGTCACCTTCTACTCGCAGGGCATCAATCAGGCAGCAAACGGTACCGACAAGGCGAACAGCATCATCAACGTGCATCTCGCCACGGGCCGGATCGGACGACCCGGCAGCGGCCCTTTCTCCGTGACCGGTCAGCCCAACGCCATGGGTGGCAGAGAGGTGGGTGGCATGGCCAATCAGCTCGCCGCGCACCGCGACTTCGACGCGGAAAGCGTGCAAAAGATCGGCCGATTCTGGAAATCCTCCCGCGTGGCCTGCAAGCCCGGTCTGAAAGCGGTCGACCTCTTTCGCGCGGTCGCCGACGGCGAGATTCGCGCCCTCTGGATCATGGGTACCAACCCCGCCGTCAGCCTGCCCGGGGCCGCAGAGGCCGGCCGGGCGCTCGCTCGATGCCCTCTGGTCGTCGTTTCCGACTGCATGGCGGACACCGAAACCACCCGCCACGCACACGTGCTGCTGCCGGCCGCGGCCTGGGGCGAAAAGGACGGTACCGTCACGAACTCGGAGCGATGCATCTCCCGACAGCGGCGCTTTCTGGACCCGCTCGGAGAGGCAAAACCGGACTGGTGGATCGTCAACCAGGTCGCCCGACGTATGGGGTTCGAGCAGGCATTCCGCTTCGGCTCGGCTGCGGAGATCTTCCGCGAGCACGCGTCGCTCAGCGCCTTCGATTCACCCGCGGAGCAGCTGTTCCGGCTGGATGCGCTGGCAACACTCTCGGATGAAGCATACGACGAGCTGGCGCCGGTTCGCTGGGCCGATGCACCGTTTCGAACCGGAACCTTCCCCACCCCTTCCGGGCGGGCCCGATTCGTTCCCATTCCCCCGTTCAAGCCAGTCCAGCAGGGAGATGGCGAGACGTTAGTGGTCAACACCGGTCGACTGCGGGATCAGTGGCACACCATGACCCGGACCGGCGTGGCTCCCAGACTCTTCGGCCATACGGACACGCCGGTTGTCAGCATGCACCCCGAGAACGCCGCGGAAAGGGGGTTTGCCGCGGGTCAGCTGGTGGAGCTCAGGAACGCCCGTGGTCGGGTCCGCGCGCTGCTGGAGATCTCGACCGCCGTTCGGTCCGGCACGCTGTTCTTTCCCATTCACTGGAACGGAGACTTCGCCAGTCCCTGCCGGGTGAATGACCTGGTAGAGCCCATCACGGACCCGGTTTCCGGGCAGCCGGAGAGCAAGCACGCCGTTGCCGGAGTACGCGCAGTGCCCGTCGGCCTCTGGCTGCGGTACGTCGCGCCGACGCCAATGGGTCGGATCGACAGCGAGTTCGCCACGCGTCTGCCTGCCGCTACCGGCTGGCGACACGAGGTGGCACTCGCCGATCCCTCCACGGATCTTCGATCACTGATCGGGCAGGTGTACCGTTCGACTGCTGACGCCAACCTGCTGCGTCTCGTCTGGCCGCAAGGCTTCCGCTGGCTGCTGGAAAAGGACGGCCAGGTTCTGATGGCTGGGGCCGCCACAGCACGCCGAGACTCGCTGCCTGCCTGGGAATCACTGGAACGCGAGCTCTCCCGCGGTGCCGCCATCAGCTGGCAGTGCCTTCGGGACGGCAGCACAACGTCGCTCGCTCGCATCGTCTGCACCTGCTACGAGGTTCGTGAGGACTCGATCCGCGAGGCCATCAGTCAGGGCTGCACGGACACGGAAGCGCTCGGACGGATGCTGGCATGCGGAACGAACTGCGGCTCGTGCCTGCCTGAACTCAATGCGATGCTCCAGACGGTGGAGGCTGCCACCGGCCGAACCGGAACGGGGTGAACCGGCAAAGCGCGCGGGAAACCGGCGCGGCGCCGTCAGCCCCGGGCGTTCTCGCGCGCTCTGATGGCGTTCGCCTTCATCGTCGCCAGCACCCGCTGCGCCGCGGCGATATCCTCAGCGGAGAGTCCCTGCCGCACGGTGACCTTGTAACGCTCGGCGAGGGCGTCCATGTCCGGCTTGAGCTTGAGCGCGCCTTCGGTGAGGTAGATCCGCTTCACCCGGCGATCCTTCGGATCCTCCACGCGCTTGACCAGATCCTTGCCTTCCATACGGTCGAGCAGGCCAGTCATGGCCATGGGGCTCGAGTTCAGCCGCTCGCAGAGCTCCGCCTGAGTGATGCCGGGTACATGGTCCGCCCAGACCAGCACTCGAACCTGGGGCCGGGTCAGCCCGAGGGGCGCCATGATGGCGCTGTAGCCCAGGGACAGGGCGTGAGAAGTCTCGTGAATCAGAAAGCCCAACGGCTCGTCGGTGTCGGTGGCTGGCGCTGGCTCGGTCACGATCCGTCCTCCTTACTTGCGCGCATACCGGCTCTTCCCTGCCCGACCCGGTTCGTTGCTACACACGGTTATTATATGTACCTTTACTAAAAACACACCGCACCCACACCGATCCGCAGGAAGTTTCGATTGCCGTTACCGATGTTCAGCCGCGGCACCGCTTTTATGCTCTGCGGAATCACCCTGCTGCTCTGCCGCGCGGCCAGCGCCGAAACCGTGGTGTTCGGCAGCTTTACCAACAGCGAGTATGCGGATGAGGTAGCCAGGGAGGTCGACCGGACGCTGGACATCGACACCCGGCTGATCCCCGTCACGGTGAACGGTACGGCATATCTCCGGCTGATCGGGCCCACGGGGCAGAGCCATGCCGAAGCCCTCGCCCTGGCCGACCGGGCCCGGGCGAATGGCTACCCGTCTGCCTGGATTGCCCCGGATCCGGCGCCCGGACCATCCGCACCGCCACCCGTGGTGGAGGTGCCGGTCAGCGAGGCCCCGGTCGGCGGGATACCCGCCGCGACCCCGGCGCCACCTGCAGCGGCCGCCCCGACGGAAGCCGGTACCGGCGATCGCACCCCGATACCGTCCGAGTCGGATACGGCGCTGGCGGCTGCGGTTACAGGAACCGCCCCAGACCGCCTGCTGCTCACCACCGCCACCCCGATGTCCGAAGATCAGCCCATCGTGGTGCCCCGGTTCGACGACAACAGCATCGGCTTCAAGCTGGACGGTGTGCTGGACGAGCCGGTCTGGAGTCAGGTGCCCGCCTACGACAGCATGCGGGTGGTCGTGCCGGACACGCTGGCCGCGCCCCGCCATCGGACGCTCATGCGCTACTTCTACACGGAACGGGGGCTCTACATCAGCATGTGGGCGGAGCAACCCCAGGACACCCTCATGGAGCGGCTGTCCAATCGCGACGACTTCTTCTCCCGGGACAGCGTCAGCGTCACACTGGATACGTCCGGCGCCGGCATCTACGGCTACTGGTTCAGCGTCGCGCTCGGCGACTCCCTCGGAGACGGAAAGATCGCGCCGGAGCGGCAGTACTCCCGGGAGTGGGATGGCCCCTGGGACGGCCGCTCCGCGGTTACCAAGGACGGCTGGTCGGCAGAGATGTTCCTGCCCTGGTCCATGATGGCCATGCCCGGCTCGACGGGCGAACGACGCATCGGCCTCTATGCGAGCCGCCAGGTCGGCTACCTCGACGAGCGTTTCGGCTATCCGGCGCTGCCCGAGACCGGCGCGCGCTTCATGAGCGCGCTGCAGCCCATGTCGCTGTCCGATGTCAGCCCCAAGCGTCAGCTCGACCTCTATCCCTACGTGTCCGGCGACTACGATTTCATGAAGGACGACCCGGGTAGCAAGGTCGGCGTGGACGTTTTCTGGCGACCCTCCACCAACCTGCAGATGAGCGCCACGGTCAATCCGGACTTCGGGGCGGTGGAGTCCGACGACGTGGTGATCAACCTCACCGCCACCGAAACGTATTTTCCCGAGAAGCGCCTGTTCTTCCTGGAAGGCAACGAGATCTTCGAAACCACGCCGCGTTCGCGGCCATTCCGTGGGGGCCGCACCACGGGCTCCCGGAAGACTTCCCAGCTGTTTCAGCCCGAGCCCACACAGATCGTCAACACCCGGCGCATCGGCGGCGCACCCACCGTGGAGCTGCCACCGGGGGTGGCCGTACCCGACGTGGACCTGTCGGCACCCTCGGACCTGATCGGCGCGCTCAAGGCCACCGGCCAGATCGGCGGCTTCCGGTACGGCGCCATGGGCGCGGTGGAGGGTGACATGACGCTGCCGGGCACCGACCTCCTGGGCGACCCCGTGGAAGTGGAAACCGTCGGACGGGACTTCGGCGTAGCCCGCTTTCTCTACGAGCACGTCGGCGCCGGTCGGAAGTCGCTCGGCTACATCGGTACCTATGTCAAGAACGAATACTACGATGCCATCGTTCACGGCGTGGACGCCCACTACCTGAGCTCCACCGGCAAACTGCAGGTCGACCTGCAGCTGCTGGCCAGCGACGTGGATTCGGTCAAGGGCTACGGCGGTCTGCTCGACGCCCAGTACACCCAGCGACAGGGCATGGTGCACACGCTCCGTCTCGACGCCCAGGACGACAAGCTCGACATCAACGACCTGGGCTTCCTGCGTCGCAACGACAACTACGGCGGTTATTACGGATTCAACTACACGCGGTCGCGCGGCATGAAGCGGCTGCGCACCTTCAGCCTCGACATGAGTGCGTCCTACTGGGAAAACGGCGAGGGTGAGGTGACCCGCTACGGGTTCTTCGTGCGCCCCACGTTCACCTTCAAGAACCTCTTCGAGCTGCGCCCCGAGATCAACTACTTTCCGAAACGCTGGGACGATCTGGAAAGTGAAGGCTATGGATCCTACAGGGTGGACGACCGCTGGGTATTCGACGTGGCATTCGGCACCGACGCGACCAAGATCCTCAGTTTCAGCGGCCGGGCCGGTGCGCTGCAGGAACAGCTCTCCGGCTGGACCTATCAGGGCGGACTCGGTTTCACGTTCAAACCGAACCAGCGCTTCTCGCTGGACCTGGATCTGAACTACGCGAACCGCAATGGCTGGCTGCTGAACTGGGCGGGGCCCGCCTTCAACACGTACAAGGCAGCGGACTTTCAGCCTCGCATGGCCATGGACTTCTTCATCTCGGCCCGTCAGCAGTTCCGGATGACCATGCAGTGGGCGGCCATCAAGGCGAAGGAGCAGGTCCGGTACCTGCTGCCGCCCGACGGAGACGGCAACCTGGTGCCCGTGAATACCGATCCGGACGGCGCCCGGGATTTCGTCATCAACCGGATGACGCTCCAGCTCCGCTACCGATGGCAGATCGCACCGCTGTCGGACCTCTTCGTCGTTTACACCCGGGGTAGCAACGTGCCCGACGAGAGTGTGGACGACGGTTTCGACAAGCTCTTCTCCAATGCCCTGACCGAACCGGTGATAGACTACTTCGTCGTCAAGCTGCGCTATCGCTTCGGGCTCTGACGGAGCATCGCGAATCGGGGAGGTGCTCAGGTGGAATGGCTGCCCCCAGACACCAGGTCGGCTTCACAGGCACGGGACTTCCGCATCGAGACCGACGGCAGACCGGTCACCGGCGCCCTGTGGCTGCCGCCTGAGGCCGATGCCGATACGGCCCTGGTGCTCTGTGGTCACGGAGCTTCCGGCAACCGATACCAGCGCCCAATCCCGTATCTCGCCGAGCATTTTATCGCGGCAGGTGTCGCCACCCTGGCCCTGGACGGTCCCGTGCACGGCCTGCGCCAGCAGGGGCCTGGCGGTCGCGCCGCGCTGGCAGTGGAGCTCCAACGCCCCGCCAGCATCGACGACATGGTGGCGGACTGGCTGCTCGCACTCGCCACCATTCGCGAAACCTGCGGTCTCAACAGTGGGCCACTGGCTTACTTCGGACTCTCCATGGGCACGCTGTTCGGTATTCCGCTGCTCGCGAGCGCACCCGCGCGGGATATCGGTTTCCGGGCATCGGTGCTGGGGCTCGCCGGAACCACCGGCGCGGTGAGCTTCCTGGGCGACCGGCTGGCACAGGATGCCGCACGGATCGATCACCCGGTGCTCTACCTGATGCAGCTCGAGGACGAGCTCTTCGATCGCGACGGCTACCTGGCCCTCTTCGATTCGCTGGGGACGACAGACAAACGTCTGCACGCAAATCCGGGCTTGCACCCCGAGGTGTCGACCGAGGAGGTGGACGCAAGCGTCGCCTTCATCCTGCAACGGCTGTGGCAGGATGTGCCACGGCGCATCACCAATCCCCTGGCGGAGTGACGCCGTGGTCAGCGTGTGGCGTACGCTGATCTCCAGCTTCCTGCTGGCCGCAGGGATGTGGGCGGTGGGCGCCGTCGACGCCGACGAGCCGGCGGATACCCTGCAGAACCCGACAGAAACCTTCACGCCACCGAAGGCGACGTCGATCAAAGACCCCCGTTATCCGGGCATCAACCGCCGCATCGGAAGAGAAGGCTGGGTGTATCTCACCTTCATGGTGAGTCCCACTGGCGAACCCTACGATGTCGCCATCATCGACTCGTCCGGCGACGAGCGGTTCGAGGCGGCGGCCATCGACGCAGTGGAACAGTGGACATTCGAGCCCGCCACCCTCGGCGAACGGCCCATCGATGCCGCCATGTTCTACCTGATGACCTTCGCGCTCTCTGAAGACGCCACCGCTTCTCCCGGTTTCGTCAGAATGTTCCGCGATCTGCTGAGCCACATCGAGGCCGGGGATCGGTCCGCAGCCGATGGCGATCTCGCCGACCTGAGAGGCACCGAACGGAACCTCTACGAAGAAGCCAACCTCAACCTGGCCACGTTTCATTATGCTCAGAAGTGGGGTACTCCCGCGGAGCAGTACCCGCCGCTGCGACGCGCTACCGTCATGAGGGACGGCAAGGGCTTCCTGCCTGACGATGTGCTCACCTCCCTGCTGAAGAACCGGTTCGCACTCGAACTCGAGCTGAACCACTTAGCCGATGCGCGGAGCACCGGCAAGACGCTGCTCAAGCGCGAAGCGGATCAGCAGATCCAGACGAGAATCGACCAGGCGCTGGCGCGGATCGACGCGCTGGAGACAGGCGACCAGCCCGTTCTGGTGGCGGGCCGGATCGGCGACTCGTCACACTACGTATATCGCCTGCTGCGCAACCGGTTTCACCTTCAGGACATCGATGGCAATGTCGCCGAACTGCGCCTGCACTGCGAGCGGGACTACGTCGGTTTCACCTTCAGGTCGGATCTGGCCTACACCATCAGCGAAGCCCTGGGCCCGTGCACCCTCATGGTGCTCGGCACACCCGGTACCACCTTCACGCTGGTCGAGACGTGAGCGTCTCGCGCCTCAGGCCCGCTCGTCCTTGGGTGAGTCCATGACCACGTAGGTGGTGATGGCCGTGACCTGCGGCAATGTCCCCAGCACGTCCGTGTGGAAGATCTTGTACGCCTCCAGATCCGAAACCTCCACCCGCAGCAGGTACTCGACGGCGCCGGTGATGTTGTGACATTCGGTCACTTCCGGTGATCGCGTCACCGCCCGCTCGAAGGCCGATTGCGACTTCTTCGAGTGATCCGACAGCCCCACAGCCACGTATGCGACGAACGCCCTGCCCACCGCCCTGGGATCGATCACCGCCCGGTAGCTGCGGATCACACCGCTGCGCTCGAGTTCCTGAACGCGGCGCAGGCAGGCCGACGGGGAAAGCCCAACACGATCCGCGAGCTCGGTATTCGGCATACGCCCGTTTGCCGATAGCTCACGCAATATTTTTTCGTCTATTCGATCCAGAGCGCTCATAAGTTGCAAATATTGTGGCTACCGACGGAGCTTTGCAATCCAACACCGACCTACGTCGCGCACAATTGCATCCTTCGCGTCGCTGTGGACGTGAGCGCAACCCGATTCGAGGATGGTCCCGATGGACGTCGAGCTGCTGACCGCTTTCTCTCTGTTCGCCCTGGTGAGCTCAATTACCCCGGGACCGAACAACCTGATGCTGATGGCTTCCGGCGCAAACTTCGGATTTCGCCGCTCCGTTCCGCACATGCTGGGCATCGGTGTGGGTTTCGTGATCATGGTGACGCTGGTGGGGATCGGCCTGGTCGGTATCTTCGACACCTACCCGATGAGCTACGACGTGCTGCGGATCGTCAGCATCTTCTACCTGGTATGGCTGGCCTGGAAGATCGCTACCGCCAGCGCCCCGGTTCGCGGTGTGGCGGCGGGACGTCCGTTCACGTTCCTGCAGGCCGCACTGTTTCAGTGGGTGAATCCCAAGGGCTGGGCCATGGCGCTCACCGCCGTGACCGTGTACGCACCCGCCCGGGATCTGCATTCGGTGTTGCTCGTGGCCGCCATCTTCGGCGTCATCAACGTGCCTTCCGTCACCTGCTGGACGGTGCTCGGCCAGCGGATTCAGCCGCTGCTCTCGAGCGGACGGCGGATGCAGGTCTTCAACGTCTGTATGGCCGGCCTGCTGCTGGCGACGGTGGTTCAGGCCTCCCTCGGCTGACCGTCAGCCCGTGACGCCGGCATGTCGGCCGGTTCCTCGTCGAGGGGACCGGACGCCCTCTCCACCCACCACAGCCGCGAGGTGGTGAGGAGCAGCAGCACCACCCCGGCCATGCCGACCACAGGCACCAGCACCGCGTCCCGGACACCGAACTGCCCCACGCACCAGCCGAGCAGCAGGCTACCGAGGGGCATGCCACCCATCATGCCGAGGGAGTAGACCGACATGAGCCGGGCACGATGGGTCTCCGGCGCCGATTCCTGAACGATGGCCCGGGACATGGTCATACTCACCCCGCCACACAGGCCCCAGCCGTACACCACGACGTAGAACAGCCACTCCGACAGCTCGAAGTGGAGAACGGAGAGAATGACGCAGCTCACGAGCCCCGTGGCCAGCAGCGCCCGACCGGGCCGGGCCAGACCCCCGCGGCGGATGAGCCACATGATGGTCGTGCAGGTGCCGAGCATGTTGGCCGCAAACACGGCCGCGATCCCCGTTGCGCTGCCCGCATAGAGATCCCGGACCATCAGCGGCAGGATGACCATGTAGGTACCTGCGAAGAAGATGCCGACGGCAAAGGTCTGGACGATGCTCGGCCGGATCACCGGCGAACGCCAGGCCAGCGCCAGCCCCTCACCGATCTCGTGCAGCGGGTGGCGGCGGGGCGGCCGCGACACCGGAGCGAGCTCGGGGATGCGACTGGTGGCCAGCGATGCCAGCATCATGAATCCCGCCATGGCAACGAGGAGGACGGGCGGGCCGACCCTGTCTGCGGTGGCACCGAGCGCGAAGCCCACCACCTGGATACCGAACTGAACGCCCACGGAGAGGGTGACCACGCGCTGGATCTCCGCCCCCGCCACCCGGTTGAGCAGCGCATCCCGCGCCGGCTGCGCAAAGGCCCCGAAGCAGCCACCAATCACGGCCCAGGCGATGAGGAACTCGTAGACCACCCGACCCGAGGCGATCAGGGCCGCCATGATCAGGGGCGGAACCATCATGCCGAGCTGCAGGAAGATGAGCAGGCGCCGCTGATCCACCCGGTCGCCGAGCAGACCGCCCCACAGAATGAGCAGCAGCATGGGCAGCTGGCTCGACATCTGGGCAAGCCCCACCCGTTCCGGAGATTCATGCAGATAGACGACCACGAGGAGCGGGAACAGAACCATCTGGATGCCTCCCGGCACCAGATAGCAGGCCGTGCTGGTCAGATACCAGCGGAGCGGCAGGTTGGGAGCCCGAGGCAAGGAGTGGTTCAGCTCTCGGCGCAGGGGAAGTGGGCCGCAAGATTGGCGAGGGTCTGGCCCACCGCCGCGGCCAGGCGCTGGTTGGCGAGGAACCGCGGCACCCGCCCGGGATCCAGATACAGCTCGTAGCTCACGTCGATGGCCGAAGCCGAAGGCACCAGCTGCCATTCCCCGGCGGCCGCCCGGATCCGCTCCGCGTTCTCCTCCGTCGGCGCGTAGTCCGGCAGCCCGGTCAACGACAGACGCAGGCCGCCAATTGAGCTGTTCGAGTCGATACGCGAGATTCGGTAGATCATGTCCCGGTCCTTGAGCGGCCAGGGTGTCGTGCTCCGCACGTAGTAGATGGCTGATCCGTCGCGGACGTCGAGCAGCCTGGCGCTCCTGGTGTAGGCCACCCAGTCGGTGAAACGACTCGGATCGATCACGAAATGCTCGAGCGAGGACATATCCGTACAGACTTCCACCCGGCCCCGGTGGACGTCGAAGCCGGTCTTTGTGGGCCGGGCTTCCACCGGCACGCCGGAGACCTCACGCACCGGTCTCCATTCCTCTGACAAAGCCTCCGACGAAGCCGGCGCACCGCCGGGGAGCGCGGCAACGGCGACAGCGTCCGCCGCGGCATCTGCGGCCGCCAGCACCAGGACGAAGGCGAGGACGTTGCGACGGATCATGACCGGATTAGACCACAGTCGTCCCGATTCGTGTCATTCCGCGGATCGTCAACCGGTATGCCCGTGGATGATCGCCAGAAAGGCGGCACCGTACTTGTCGAGCTTGCGGTCGCCTACACCACTGATGGCGCGCAGAGCTGCGAGTTCCGATGGTTTAGCCGCGCACATCGCCTTCAGGGTTCGGTCGTGAAAGATCACGTAAGGCGGCACCCCTTCGGCCGCGGCGAGATCGCGCCGGCACGCACGCAGCGCCTCGAAGAGTACCGGATCGGTCACATCAGCTGGTGGCATCGCGCTGGTTCGACGCGCGGAAGCGGCACCGCGGCCCGCATCGCGCCGGAACCGGATGTCGGTCTCGCCCTTCAACAGCGGACGACAGGCCGCCGTCAGGCCCAGCGCACCGAAGCGATCCAGGGCGACGTCGAGATAGCCGCCCGCGACCAGCTGCCGGTAGACGGAACGCCACTCCCCGCTGCTCCGCGCCGCCCCCACACCGAAGGTGGGGAGACGCTGATGCCCGAACTGACGCACCTTGTCCGTGTCCTCACCGCGGAGGACGTCGACGAGGTGATTGACGCCGAAACGCTGGCCGGTGCGGTACGCGGCCGAGAGTGCCATCTGCGCGGCTTCAGTGCCATCCCAGGTTGCCACCGGGTCCAGACAGTTGTCGCAGTTCCCGCAGGGGCCGGGCAGCACCTCACCGAAATACCGGAGCAGCGCCTGCCGCCGGCAGGTTACCACCTCACAGAGACCGAGCATGGCATTCAGGCGCTGCTGCTCGGCCAGTCGGTGCGCCTCGGAACCGGTGGAGGCCGCCATCATCTGCCTGAGCTTGATCACGTCCTGCAGCCCGTAGACCATCCACGCCGTCGCCGGCTCGCCATCCCGGCCGGCACGTCCGGTTTCCTGGTAATACGCCTCCACGGTTTTCGGCATGTCCAGATGGGCGACGAAGCGGACGTCCGGCTTGTCGATACCCATGCCGAAGGCAATGGTCGCCACCATGATGATCCCGTCCTCGCGCAGAAATCGCGCCTGGTTGCGCGCCCGCACGGCCGCATCCAGACCCGCGTGATAGGGCAGCGCCTCAAATCCCCGTTCAACCAGCCAGGCGGCGGTATCTTCGGTCTTCTTCCGCGACAGGCAGTAGACGATGCCCGCAGCACCCGGGTAGGTCTCCAGGAAGCCGGCAAGCTGCGTGCGGGGATTTTCCTTGAGCGAGATCCGATAGCGGATGTTGGGCCGATCGAAGCCGGCGACGAACTGGCGCGCCGAGTCCAGCGCCAGCCGGGTCCGGATCTCGACCCGGGTCCGCTCGTCTGCCGTGGCGGTGAGCGCGATGCGTGGCACGCGCGGAAAGCGTCTCGCCAGCACGTCGAGCTTCAGGTAGTCCACGCGGAAGTCGTGTCCCCACTGGGAGACGCAGTGCGCCTCGTCGATGGCGAACAGAGCGAGTTGCACGTCATCCAGCAGCGCCAGCATCCGTTCCTGCACGAGGCGTTCGGGGGCAACGTAGAGGAGATCCAGCGCTCCCGCCCTGAGCGCGCCTTCCACGTCGCGTACCGCCGCTGCATCCAGGGTAGAGTTCAGGCAGGCGGCACGGATCCCCAGCGTGTGCAGCGCGCTGACCTGATCCTGCATGAGGGCGATGAGTGGTGACACCACCACCCCGCAGCCCGGTCTGGCCAGGCTCGGGATCTGGTAGCACAGCGATTTGCCGCCCCCCGTGGGCATGAGCACCAGGGCATCCTCACCGGCCATCAGCGTGTCGATGATGTCCGCCTGGGGTGGACGGAACGACGGGTAGCCGAAGGTTTCCTCGAGAATCTGCCGGGGTGAGCGCATGCCCTGCGCAATATACCCGAACCGGTCGCACCGCGACGGGGTGCGACGTCAGAGCGAGCCGAACAGCCCGAAGAGACCTTTTTCCGAGGATTTCAGCAGGGCGTCCCACTCCGGCTCAGACCTCGCCGCCATGAGGGAAGCGGCGCTTTCGAAGCGGTCGTTGCGGGTCTTTGGGTTGGCACCGGCTTTCAGCAGCTGCTCAGTCACGGCCAGTTGACCCGCCCGCACCGCGATGATCAGCGCGGTATCGCCGACATCGTTCCGGGCTTTGACCTCCGCTCCGGCATCCAGCAGCACCGTTACGGCGCTCCCCGCACCGGCCCGGGCAGCAATCATCAGCGGCCGACCGCCGTCACGTGCCGCCACCTCGGGTCCTGTCACCGCGACCAGAGCGGCGATGAGCTCGGCGGCATCGTTGGCCGCAGCCAGATGCAATGGAGCCGTTCCTTCCGCATCGCTGGTTGCCGGTGCACCGAGCTCAAGGAGTCTGAGTGCCACTGCTCCGTGATCCGAGCGGCAGGCCCACCAGAGCGCGTTGCGGCCGAGATCGTCCTGGGTATCGAGTGGCGCCCCGGCAGCCGCAAGATGCTCCACCACCACACCCCGTCCGTCCCTGGCCGCCAGGATCAGCGGCGTCCGACCCAGCGGATCCGCCACATACGCTCGCGCACCCGACTTCACAAGGAGGTCCACGCACTCGACGCAGTCCGTCTGAGCCGCCAGCATCAGCGCCGTTCGCTGCTGTCCGTCTGCGGCCTCGACGTCGATACCGGATCGGATCAGCAGGCCGAGCACGTCGACCCTGCCACCGGCAGCTGCCTCGAAGAACACGCCATCGAGCTCGTTGACGCGCACGGCATCCCGTCCCGAGGTCTTCAGCAGCGCCTTGAGCGTTGTCGCATCCGCCCGTCGGGCAGCCTGTTGCGCCAGACGCAGCGCATCATCATGTCCCTGCGCACCGGTTAGAGCATCACGGGCCTGGGTTTCGATGCCGAACAGCCGGTGCAGCGATGCATCGTCCGAGCGTTTGGCCAGCTGTCGCGGCGTCCATCCCGCGTCGTTCTCCACATCGGCATCTGCACCGGCAGTCAGCAGTCGACTGGCCAGCGACGTCGCGCCGCCGGTCACCGCCAGATGCAGGGCGGTATTACCGTCCCGGGTCCGGAGTGAAGCGTCCGCCCCGGCATCGAGCAGCAGCGTCGCCGCCTCAACGTGATGGTTCGCCAGCGCCACATGCAGCGGCGTGGCGCCGAGCTGGTCCCGCGCGTCGGGATTGGCACCGGATCGCAGCAGATACTCGACCCAGGTCGCCGATCCGACACCCGCGGCGAGCAGCAGCGGAGTCCGGCCCGTGCCGTCCGCCATCTCGAGCTCGAATCCCGGTGCGGTCTGCGGTGGCGGACGGTTCGCCCGGATGGCCGCGAACGGATCACCGCTCACGGCGGCCGGGCCGGCGACCGTCTGATCCCGCGCCGCCGGATAGCCAGCCGCCGCCGCGAGGTTCATCCAGTAGCGCGCCTGCTCGATGTCGCCTTCCCGTTCGTAGCGCCTGGCGAGCAGATACTGGGCATCCGTGTTGCCGGCGCGACCGGCGACCTCGAACAGCGTCTGCGCTTCATCCTGATCCTTCGGCACTCCTTTCCCCAGTCGGTAGAGCTTGCCGAGCTCGAAGGCCGCTTCCGGCTCCGCGCGGTGTGCTTCGAGCCAGGTCACGGCCATGGCGTAGTCGCGACTGGCCAGGGCCTGCTTGACCTCGGCCGGAATGTCCGCCCGTGCCGTGCCGGTGATGGAGAGCAGCATGGCCAGGAACAGTGCTGCTTCAGGACGTCCCATATTTCGTCTCCACAGTGATGCCCATGTCCCGGAGCATTCCGTCCGGAAGAATGCCACCGGCGCAGACGATCACCGCATCGTTCTTCAGCCGTTTGCGGCCTGCCTTGGTGTCGAGCACCACGCTCTCACTGTCGATGGATCGAACCTGGGTTTCCATGAGCAGCGTCAGCCGGCCGCTGCCGGCCAGTTCCGCCACCTTCTCCCGGTTCTTCTTCTTGGCCCGGGTGAACGCGGCGGACCGATAGGACAGATAGACCTTCGTATCCGGCTCGGCAGCGACGCTCACCGCCGCTTCCAGCGCGCTGTCGCCGCCACCCACCACCAGCACCCTCTGGCCACGGTAGTCGGCGGGATCGAGCAGCGAGTAGCTCACCTTCGGCAGCTCCTCACCCGGCACGTCGAGGCGACGGGGCGTGCCCCGACGACCGATCGCCAAAAGCACGGTGCGGGTCTGATACGTACCGGCGCTGGTCTGCACCTCGAGGCCGGAACCGGTCCGGGTAATGCGTTCCAGCCGCTCACCGTAGTGCACGACCATGCCGGTGTCCTTGCGGATCCGCTCCCAGAAACCCACCAGCTTTTCCTTGGTGGTCTCGCGGAACCTGAACTTCCCCACAAGCGGCAGCGATGCAGGTGCGGTCATGACGATCTTGCCGCGCGGGAAGTTGGCCGGTGTGCCGCCGAACGTGTGCTGCTCGATGGTCCGGTGGGCGAGCTTCTTTTCCATGGCGCCCAGAGTCGCGGTGATACCAGCCGGGCCCGCACCGACGATGAGCACGTCGAGGGGCACGTTCTTCTTCTTTCCTTCCTTCCTTACCCGCTCGGCGATTGTGTTGATGGCCTGGCGGCCCTGCTCGATGGCGTTGCGGATAAGACCCATGCCGCCGAGCTCGCCGGCGATGAACACGCCGTCGACGTTGGTGGAGAAATCCGGATTCACGGCGGGAATGTCCACGCCCCGTTCCGCGGTACCGAACACCAGGGATATCGCGCCGGTCGGGCAGACCCGCTTGCAGGCTCCATGGCCGATGCAGTCCGTGGGGGAGACCAGATGCGCCTTGTTACCCAGGATGCCGAGCACCTGGTGCGCGGGAAACTCCGGACAGGCATGCACACAGGATTCGCAACCGATGCACTTCGACGTGTCGATGACGGGATGCAGGGACGCCGGCTGCGTGAGTCCCGCTTCCACCGCCTCCCGGTAGGTGACCTCGCTGGTGTGCTCCAGCCTGCGCCGACGCCTCGCCGCCCAGGCGAACAACCCCAGCAGGGGTGCCCCATAAACAAAGTAGCTCAAGTAACCGGACAGTACTTCCATGGCGTCCTAGCCACATCTCCGGTCAGCCATGATAGTGCCTCCCATTGCGTCGATCCCACCCGTCTGTGCAAGAATGCGACGCGTGCGACGGTATCCGGGCTTCGAATCCGTACCCTGACAGAATCACGTCGCACCCGGGACCTCAGTGAACACTACGTCAAGAAAGCTGGACATCTCGACGTGGGCCGGTTACGCCGTGGTGACTGCCGTCATCGTTGCCGCCTGGTCCCTTCGCGACGAAAACCTGATCCGGGCCGAGGTGGGGCTGGGCTACTGGCTCGGTATCGCCGGCGGTTCCCTGATGCTCCTGCTCCTCATCTACCCGCTGCGCAAGCGGCTCAAGGCGCTGGCGTGGATGGGGTCCGTTCGGTTCTGGTTCCGGACGCACATGATCTTCGGAATCCTGGGTCCGTTGCTGGTACTGCTTCACAGTAACTTCACGCTCGGCTCGCTGAACGGCAGGGTCGCTCTCTTCTGCACGCTGATCGTCGCGGGCAGCGGCATCTTCGGTCGCTACCTCTACGCCAAGATCCACTACGGCATGTACGGCCACAAAGCAACGCTGGAGTCACTGCAGGCGGACATGGCCGCCGACAGCAATGCCGGCGGGTTGCCAGTGGTCGCGCTCATCAGTCAGCGGTTGCAGCCGCACGAGCAGGCGGTGCTGAGCCGATCCCGGGGTATTCTGGCATCCGTGATCGGCATGATGACCGCCCCGCTCACCGTCGCCCACCTGAGATTCCGGCTGAAGCGGGATCTGAAGCGTCTCGTCGACGAACGCCTGAACGGCGCTCCGGCGCTGCGCAACCATCGGCAGCGGCTGCTCGCGAGCGCCACGGGTTATCTGGACCGGCGTCTGGAGACCTACCGCAAGTTCGCCCAGCTGCGCGGCTGCGAACGGCTGTTCAGCCTCTGGCACGTCGTGCACTTCCCGCTGTTTCTGGTCATGGTGGCCGCAGCCATCGTTCACGTGGTGGCGGTGCATGCGTATTAGCCGGACCGTCGGCTTCCTTGTGATCCTCTGTGCGGGTCCGATACTCCATGCGGCGACGATCGAGAGCCTGGTCATGCCCGGCCCCGTCATCGAGGGTCACGCAAAGACGGAGGAGAACTGCGGCGCCTGCCACAACCTCTTCGAGCGGACCGCGCAGCGCGGCCTGTGCCTCGAGTGCCACGATCGGATCGCCGCGGACGCCACCGCCGGCACCGGCTTCCATGGCCGCGACGACACCGCCCGGACCGCCGACTGCAAGGCCTGCCACACCGAGCACAAAGGCCGGGACGCGGACATCATCGGTCTGCAGCCCACGCTCTTCGATCACGATGCCACCGACTTCCCCCTCACCGGGGCGCATGTCGGTGAGGCCTGCGCGAGCTGCCACGCGGAGAACCTCCGCTACGCCGAAGCGCCGGGCGCCTGCGCGGACTGTCACGCGGACGACGACGTTCACAAGGGGTCTCTCGGCGGCGCCTGCGCGGACTGCCATCAGACCGCAGCCTGGCGTGATGCGGATTTCGACCACGACACGACGGATTTCCCGCTGCGCGGTGTGCACGCAGAAACCACCTGTCTGGGCTGCCACGAGAGCCAGCTGTTCGATGCGCCGGGTGCGCAGTGCATCGACTGCCACCGTGTCGATGACGTTCACAAGGGGCGCAACGGCACGGCCTGCGCCGACTGTCATGGCGTGGAATCGTGGGAGACCCGATTCGATCACGAAGCCGAGACCGGTTTCGCGCTGCTCGGCGCGCATGCCGATCTCGCCTGCCGCAACTGCCACGTCGACGAGAGCACCTACGAAGGCCTGCCTGCGGACTGCAGAGGCTGCCACGCCGGCGACGACGTGCACCTCGGCCGCAATGGTTCCGACTGCGCCAGCTGCCACAGGCAGGACAAGTGGTCCATCGAATTCGATCACGAAGCCGAGACCGGCTATGCGCTCATGGGCACTCACGCCGGCCTCGCCTGCGCCGACTGCCATACCGAAGATCTGGAAACACCGCTGCCGGTGGACTGCGTGGGCTGCCACGACACGAACGACCCGCACGGCGGCACGCTCGACACCTGCAGCAACTGTCACGGCCAGGCCCACTGGGATGAGGACATGCGCTTCCAGCACGATCTGACGAGCTTCGCGCTGGTGGGCCTGCACCGCGTGACGTCCTGCGAGCAGTGCCACGATACGCTGGTATTCTCACCGCTCGGGCACGACTGCATGACATGTCACGCGGATGAGGACGTCCATGGCGGCGCAATGGGTGAACGCTGTGACAGCTGCCACAACCCGGCGGGGTGGGAGCACTGGTCGTTCGACCACGCCGTGGCGACCGGTTTTGCGCTGGAGGGCGCTCATGCCTCCCTCGCCTGCGCCGACTGCCACCCTGCCAACCGCCCGGTCGGCAATCAGTCGCGCGCCTGCGTGGCGTGCCATCGCGGCGATGACGTGCACAATGGCCGTTTCGGCCAGAACTGCGACCGCTGCCACACCGGCACGAGCTTCGAGGAGTTGAAGGATGACCTCTGATCGCGCTCGCATGTCAGGCATTCGGACGCGCTGGTCCGGCGCGGCGCTGATCCTGGTGCTGGCGATCACGGGAAAAACGGCGCTGGCCATGGAGCGCGCAGACCATTACGGGTTCGGCTTCGACCTGGACGGTGCGCACAGCGAGGTGGCCTGCGAGTCCTGCCACGTGCGCGGCATCTTCAAGGGCACGCCGCGGGAGTGCGGATACTGCCATGACGGCACCGGCATCTACGCCAGCTCGTTCCGTTCGCTCAACCACCCGCTGACGACGGAGAACTGCGAGGCCTGCCACACCACCACCAACTGGGTCGCCGTCAGCAACGTCGACCACGGCGAGGTGATCGGCAGCTGCTCGTCCTGCCACAATGGGCGCATCGCCGAAGGCATGCCCCCCGGTCATCTGCAGACGACGGATGAGTGCGACAGCTGCCATACGGACGTCGGCTGGCAGCTGGTGATGTTCAATCACGAGGGCATCGTCGACGGCTGCGTGAGCTGCCACAACGGTGTACGGGCAACGGGTAAGCACCCACAGCACGTCGCGAGCTCCGATCTGTGCGAGAGCTGCCACAGCACCGCCGCCTGGATACCCGTGCTCTACTTCGATCACACCGGTGTCACCGGCGGGTGCGCGAGCTGCCACGATGGTGTCACCGCAAGCGGCAAGAATCCCCAGCACATTCAGAGTACGAACGTGTGCGAGGACTGCCACACCACCGAGTACTGGTCGCCCGTGGTCACCGTCGACCACGCCCAGATCCTTGGCTCCTGCGCATCCTGCCATGACGGGGTGACCGCAACCGGCAAGCATCCGCAGCACATCGCGAGCTCCAATGTCTGCGACGACTGCCATACCACGGATGCCTGGCTGCCCGCCGTCTTCGACCACGGCAGCGTCAGCCCCGGCACCTGCGCGACCTGCCACGACGGAGTGACCGCAACCGGTAAACATCCCCAGCACCTGGTGACCAACCTGTCCTGCGACGCCTGCCACTCAACGATCGCCTGGATTCCGGCGATCTTCGACCACACCAATGTCACCCCGGGGACCTGCGCGAGCTGCCACGACGGGGTGACGGCAACCGGACAGGATCCCGGCCACTTCATGACCAGCGCCTCCTGCGACGACTGTCACAGCACCACGTTCTGGACACCGGATCAGTTCGTGCACACCTCACCTGCCTATCCGGGAGACCACGCCGTCAGCCTGCAGTGCACGGACTGCCACGGCGGCAACAGCGAGATCGTCACCTGGACCGCAGCGGCCTATCAGCCCGACTGCGCAGGATGCCACGCCAACGACTTCACCCCGGGCCCGCACCGGAAGCACAACAATCCGGACACCAACTACACCGTCGACGAGCTTCGTGACTGCACCGGTGCCTGCCACATCTACACGGACAGCTCCCTGTCCACCGTCGAAACGTTCCGGCCCGGGCCGCAGCACAGCGTCCGCAGCATTCAGTTCTGACCATGATGCGACGAATCCTCATCCTGCTGCTCCTGGTCGTGCCGCTCACCGCCAACGCTGCCGCGCTGCTGCGAGACGTCTTCTATCAGGATCAGGAGGTCTGGGTGGACCTCGAGATCCGCCTCGGCATTCCTGTGCGGATCGATTCGTTCAACGCGGAGAAGAACGAGCTCGTCCTCGGCCTGACGGCGCTGACGAGCGAGTCCGGGGAGTGGAATGCTCAGGAGCTCCGCTTCGATGAGGACGACCGACTGCTTCAGACCGTGAGCCTGGAAGGCAGCGACCGCAAGGGCTACGTGCTGACGCTGCGCTTTGCCGCGCCGGTGAACGCGCAGCTGCTGCCCCAGTTCGACAGTAATCAGGTGCTGATGAAGCTCGCCCCTGAGCGGACCTGGGCGAGTCTGACCCGCTTCGCCAAGACCACGTCCGCGGACCCCTACACCATCAATCTGGAATCCCGACAGCGGAGCGTGCCGACCCTGGCCGACCTGCCGCGTGGCTTCGTCGAATCGAACGTCATCTACATCACCGACTTCGAGAAGGACGGCACGGTCTGGCACCGGCTGCGGCTCGGTTTCTTCGACAGCGAGCGGGAAGCAAACCGGGTCGCCGGCACCCTGCGCCGCTACTTTCCGGATGCCTGGATCGACCGGGCGAGCACAGAAGAGGTGAGCTTTGCGGAGGCGTTCCGGCTCAACCCGTCGCTCTACGTCGACAACGAGGTTGCGGCGGAAGAGACAGTCCCGGCCGCAGCCACGGAAGAGGACGTGCAGCTGACCATCGCGCTCACCACACCCACCACCATCGACGTCGTCCCGGAACCAGCGCCGGAGCCCGTTGCCACGGACTGGACCCGGCGCGCGCCCGTCGAGCCCGAGCCGCCGGGAGAGGTGGAAGCGCTGCTGCTGGAAGCCAACCATGCCTTCGAGGAAGAGGACTGGCCCACGGCCATCAACCGCTATGGCGCGGTGATCGCCGCCGGTCAGGAGCCCTGGCGGCAGGAGGCACTGGAGATGCTGGGCGTTGCCCGCGAGCTCAACGATCAGAAGGCCCACGCCAAGCGCTACTACGAGATGTATCTGGACGACTACGCCGGTACCGAAGGGGCCGATCGTGTCGCCCAGCGCCTGGCGGCGCTGACTGCGTTCGACACCGCAAAACCGGCTGCCGCGCCGCGCAATCCGGCGGTGGCCTCCCGGCCCGCCTGGGATCTGGGCGTGCAGTTTTCCCAGTTCTATCAGCGCCAGAGCCTGAAGGTGGACAACCGCTCCGCGGTGCCGGTGAACGGGCTGTTCAACGACCTGAATCTCATGGCACGAAGGGACGGCGAGTCCGTCGACCAGGAGATGCGCGTCACCATGAGCTACCTCCTCGACTTCAGCAACAACGACTGGCTGAGCGGACGTGAGTATCAGGTGAGCGCCGCCTACTGGGACGGTTTCGTCGACCGGTTCAACGCCGGCGTCCGCATCGGCCGCCAGTCGAACTGGGAGACCGGGGCCCTCGGCCGCTTCGACGGCGCCGATCTCACCTACCGATTGAGTGACCGGATCGGTTTCGGTCTCACCGGCGGCTACCTGATCGACGCCTCCTACGACGCGCCGGACAGCAACCGCCCGTTCTTCGGACTGCGCGGCGAGTATCTGTCCGACTCCGGCAGGATCTCGCTGAAGCCGTTCTTCGTGCAGCAGTACGCGGACGGCCAGCTGGACCGGCAGGCCATCGGCCTGCAGAGCCAGTACTACTCCGAGCGGCTCATGCTGTTCTCACTCGTCGACTACGACGTGCATTTCGCCGCGCTGAACAACCTGACGCTGACGGGTAACTTCACCTTCGGCCGTTCGCAGCTGAACGCGTCCTACGAGCACCGCAAGAACCCCTATCTCACCACCCGCAACGCGCTGATGGGACAGCCCTACGACGATCTCACGGAGTTCGAGGCGATCCTGCTCGACATGAACCTCGAGCAGATCGCCGATGACCGGACCGCCACCAGCAACTCGATCCGCGTCGGCTGGAACCAGCGCCTGGGACAATCCTGGTCACTCAGCGCGGACGTGGTCGCGACGGATTTCTCGAGCACCGAAGCCTCCGTCGACGTTCTGGGTCTGGATTCGCAGAAGACCCTGTACACGTCCGTGCAGATCCGCTCCTCGGACATCTTCGGTCGCGGCAGCTACTCGGGTCTCATGCTGCGCGTAGCGGATTCCGAAACAAGCGACACCACGTCCCTGTACTGGGACAACCGGTTCGCCTTCGGCGGCAGCTGGTTCCTCTATCCACGGTTCCGCGTCGATCATCGTGCCTTCGTCCGTACCGACGACGAGCAGTGGACGCTGCGCCCGTCCGTACGTCTCGATTACCGCCTGAACCGCAGCATCCGCTTCGAGCTGGAGAGCGGCTACGAGTGGTCGACCCGTGACTTTGCCGACCGGTCGGTGGACATCACGGGCCTGTTCCTGCGCGCCGGCTATCGCGCCTTCTTCTAGGGTTTGTACCAGATGGGCGAGCTCCAGGCCCGATCCTGCAGCGTCGCATGCAGCTCCGGGTTGGGTGGCGTGCCCGCCCGGATCGCATCCCAGGTGGACCACCGGCACTTCGGGTTCTCCAGCACGCGGACGTAGTAGAACGCGCGCTGACCGGGATCGAACGCCGGATCGGTCCACACCACGGCCAGCTGCGAGGCGCCTACGTCCTCAGACACCGCACAGGTGCTGAGGTCCACCGTCGCGCCGTTGTCCGGGCAACGGTGGTCCATGGGCGACGGGCTCATGCCGCCGGAACAGGCCACGTCGACGACCGTCTCCCGGGGCTCACCGTTCTCGATCCAGCCCTTGACGATCTGCAGCCGCTGCAGCGGCACGCTGTCCGCATCCCGGGCCGCCCAGATGATGAAACGGGGAGCCCGGTCACCATCGGCGAGCAGGTCACCTCCCATGGGCACGCCACCGGCGTAGGCCTGCTCCAGGATGTCGTTGCGTGACAGGATTGCCGGATCGTAGTCGTAGCCGGCGAAGAACCGCACCCGGATGTGCGGTCCGCTGGTGGAGAAGGTTTCCTTGCGCCGGAACGCCTCGAAGATGGCGTCCCGCGTGTTCGACTCCGCCCACACGCCGGCGAGTCCGGACGCGCCCCAGAACCGGGCAGTCGACTCCGCGTACTGCGGGTCGTCCGGCGGTGAATCCGGCAGCGGCACCGAACCCCGCAGATAGGGCTCGATGTCGGTGATACCCGTCTTGCTCCAGTAGTTGTCCTCCTCGAACGATCCGGCGGCGTTGTGGGTGTCCGAAGAGCCGATGACGCCGAATCTGTATGGATTGAAGCCGCTCTCCGCTTCCATCTTCAGACCGTTCAGATAGGCCTCACGGACATAGCTGCCGTGGGGTCGGGACTTCAGGTTCGAAGCGATCCGGTAGGGCATGATCTCGAAGTCCGCCCACTCGTCGTTGGGCGAAAGCAGCGGGTGCGTGTCCGAGGTGCCTTTCACCTGCGTGTTCTCCACCAGCGGCTCGTTGCGCATGCGCTGCTCGGCATAGGCCGCATCCATGGGTTCGCCGGCGAAGTTGGTGGTCTGGAACATCCAGCCATCCGAGCCGTTGGAGTTGTGCGGAATGGCGATGGCGTCCATGCCGTTGGCCCGGTTGTTGTCCATCCAGTCCCAGAGGTCTTCGGGATTCAACGAATCGAGGCGGACGAATGGCTGCCGGGGGACATCGCTGCCGCGGAAGATGACGTTGCGGTGCAGGTTCTCGAACGCGGGGCCCGAGGACGTGTACTCGTAGCCGATGAATGCGGTGAACCTGCCCGGGTCGTTGTTCCGCTCCGCCGCCTCGATGATCTCCTGCCAGGCGGACCGGGCCACTTCCCGGTTGTCCAGGTCGTCTCCCCCATCCGGATTCGCCGCCACTTTCTGCAGGTGGGCGATGGCTGCGGCGAACGCCTTGCGTGAGCCATCCACGGTGGTCGAGCCGCGAACCGCATCGGCCAGCTCGTGCTGAATCCGGCCTGCCGCGATCTCACGCATCATGCCGAGATAGAAGCCGTGATCCGATACGGCGAGAAAGTCGAGCGGCTTCTTCATCTGCATCATGAAGCCCGAGGCGTGCTCGATGGCTCCGCCTTTGGCGAACGTGTACGCATCGTCCGGCGTGCGTCGCGTGCCCATCAGAAACGCATCGAACGACAGGATCGTGTGCACGTGCACGTCCCCGAAGTACGCGTCGCGAAGCTGATTGACCGGTACGGCCTCCGTGTCGTCTGCTTCGGCCACGGGCATCTCCGGTTCGGCTGCCGCCGAGGTCTGCGGCGTCTCACCGGTTTCCTGTCCGCAACCCCACAGTAGAAACGCCAGCGCCATCGCCAGTGTGCGAATGTGCATATCCCACCCCCCATTCAAGGATGCAAGGGATTGTCGCCGAACCGTACAATGCGGGGCAAACCGTGAGGGGGAGGGGATCATCATGCGGTGGATTCGACTGAGCGCTGCATTCGTTCTGGCCTTGCTCGCTGGCTGCGCAGAGCCGCCACCGACGGCGAATGACACGGCGGCGAACGCCACCGCCGAGCCCGAAGCGGCCGCTGAGGCGCCGGTGGGCCTGCCGAGCCAGACGCTGTTCGACCCGGCGTACGACTCGGTCGCGATCTCGCCGATCCGCGACTCGGAGCGGGTCGCCCTGTTCGGCGACCTGCACATTCACACGCGCTACAGCTTCGATGCTTACGCCTTCGGCACCCTGGCGAGCCCGTCGGACGCCTACCGCTACGCCAAGGGCGAACCGATCCGCCATCCGGCGGGATTCACGCTGAAGCTGCCCGCACCGCTCGATTTTCTCGGGGTAACCGACCACGCCATGTTCCTCGGTGCCGTTGCCCAGGCGGCGGATACCAGTACCGCATTCTCGGAGCTGCCCATGTCGCAGCCGTTCCACGACCTCAACCGTCCGGACAACCTGACCCCGGCCAGCATCGCCGACCGGGCTCAGCGGTTCTCCACCTTCATTCCCAGCGCGGTGCAGGGCGTGACGGATGGCTCCATTCCCCGCGGTACGTTCGACGGCATCGCCCGATCCGCCTGGGCCGACATCATCGCCGCCGCGGAAGCGAACAACGATCCGGGCAAGTTCACCACCTTCGTCGCCTACGAGTACACAAGCTCCACCGACGAACGGGGCAACCTGCACCGCAACGTCATCTTCCGCAGCGGTGACCGGGTGCCTGGCGCGCCGTTCTCGCGTTTCCACTCGCAGAATCCGGAAGGTCTATGGGCCTGGATGGACAAGCTGCGAGCCCAGGGGATCGAGAGCATCGCCATTCCGCACAACTCCAACGGCTCCAATGGCGCCATGTTCATGCTCACGGACTGGGCCGGTAATCCCATCGATGCCGCCTATGCCGACACCCGTTTGCGCAATGAGCCGCTGGTGGAGGTAACTCAGGTCAAGGGCACTTCCGAGACCCACCCGCTGCTCTCGCCCAACGACGAGTGGGCGGACTTCGAGATCATGCCGTACCGGATCGCCACCACATTGCACAGCGAGGAGAACGGCAGCTACGTGCGCCAGGCCTATCTGCGTGGGCTCAAGATGGAAGCGGAGATCGGCGCCAATCCCTACAAATTCGGCCTGATCGGGTCTTCCGACACCCACGTTGCCGCCGGTTCCTTCGAGGAAAGCAACTTCTTCTCCAAGATCGGCCTGCTCGACGCCACGCCGGCGCTGCGCGGCTCCGTACCCCTGAGCGAAGAGGCGGTTCGCATGGCCGGCGCGAGCGGTCTGCAGCAGAGCCTGAAGGAGGTGGACGGCAAGTTCTACCGGGACGGCGCCCAGCAGACCTGGGGCGCTTCCGGCCTTGCAGCGGTCTGGGCCGAGGAGAACACCCGGGATGCCATCTTCGATGCCTTCCGCAGAAAGGAAACCTTCGCCACCAGCGGGCCGCGCCTGAGGGTGCGTCTGTTCGCGGGCTACGACTATCCGGAGAGCCTGACCGACCGCCAGGACTGGGTGCAGCAGGCCTACGCCGGCGGCGTCACCATGGGTGGTGATCTCTACGGCCGGGGCCGCGATGCGCCGGTGTTCGCCGTCTGGGCCGCCCGGGATGCCATGAGCGCTCCACTGCAGCGGCTGCAGATCATCAAGGGTGCGCTGGTGGACGGCGAGATGCGGGAAACGGTCTTCGACGTCGCCTGCTCGGACGGCCTGACTGTGGATCCCGCGACCAATCGGTGCCCGGACAACGGCGCAACGGTGGATCTCAACGACTGCTCGTTCAGCACCGGCCTGGGTGCCGGGGAGCTCGCCGCCACCTGGCACGATCCGAGCTTCAATCCCGGCGAGCGGGCCTTCTACTACGTGCGGGCCCTGGAAAACCCGACCTGCCGGTGGTCGACCTGGGATGCGGTCAGGAACGGCACCCCGCCGCGGCCGGACCTGAAGACCACCATTCAGGAGCGGGCCTGGTCGTCGCCCATCTGGTACGTGCCGTCTGCATAGCAGACGCGGACGCCTGACGTCCGCCCGGATCAGCCGCTGCGCGGCCGGAAGGCCAGCAGGACGTTGCCCGGCGGCTGGCCGAAGCGGCCGTAGCCGGAGCCGATAAAGACCATGCCGGCGCCGGCGGCGATGCTGTGGGCATCGATGGCGCCACCCTTGCCCGGCACCCCGTTCACCGTCTCGAAATCGCGCAGCGTGTCGAAGCCGAACCGAACCTCGCCGCTGTCCGCATCGAAGACGTAGAGGCGCCCGTCCACGGCCCCCGCAATGATGGCGTCGTCCACCACCAGCGGCAGCGCTGACAGGCCGTAACGGGTGTCGCAGGCGGCAAACCGGTCACGACGTCCGTCGCCGCAGTCCGCCGTCAGCGCCTGACGCCAGAGGACCTCTCCCGTCGCGACATCCAGCGCGTTCATGCCCGGCTCAGGCCGGGATCCGGGCTGCATGGCCGGATCGTTGATGGGCACGAACACCCGCCGCCCGTCCGTGGCCAGCCCCCAGTGCACGCCGCCCAGCGGCGTACCTTCACCGAAGCGCCGGTTCCAGAGCAGGGTTCCGCCGTCCGGGTCGAGGGCCCAGACGTCACCGGACTTCTGGCCCGCAAGCAGCACGTCCCGACCATCGGCGAGGGTGACCAGCACCGCTGAGCCGCCGAAGTCGAAGTCCTTCAGCACACTATCCTCGGGACTCGGACAGTTCGGGCCGGACTGCGCCCACGCCGACCGGCAGCCGATGATCCAGACGTCGTTGGCCAGCGCCTGAAAGCCCCAGCGCAGGGTACCCGTCGCCAGATCGATGGCCAGCACCGCGTCGGACGTCTTCGTCGCCGGCAGCGAGGTATTCTGGCCACTGGTGGCGTAAACCACCCCGCGTTGCCGGTCCACGGTGGGCGTGGACCAGATCGGCGCGCCGGACGGACCGCGCAGCTTCACGCCCACCCGGTTGGTCCTGCCGGTGTAGGTGGCGTCCGCCATGGTGTGCCAGGTCCAGAGCATCTCGCCGGTCACAGCGTCCAGCGCCACCACCGCACCGTGCTCCACGCAGCATTCGTACTCCGGGTCCGCTCCGCGGCCGACGCCGGAGCCGGACACGGGAACGATGACCCGGTCTCCGGCGAGTATCGGCGCGCCACTGATCGAGGTATCCGACGAGTGGCGACCCTCTGCCGTCCAGAGTCGCGTTCCGGTGATTGCGTCCACGGCATGCACCTGGCCGCTGCGGTCGGCGAACACCAGCGTCGGGGTCCGGTCCGCTCCAGTAAGGCCATAGGACAGGGAGCTCGACAGTTGAGTGCCCGCGTCGTAGATCCACTGCACGCAGGGCTGGCGCACATCGAGCGCCAGTACCCGTCCCGTCTGTGGGGCGCTGTGGTAGAGGGTGGTGCCGACGATGACGGGCGCCGAGCGCATGACGCTGGTATCGGGAAAACCGATGGCCCAGGCCAGCTCCAGATTGGCGAGGTCCTCGCCTTCGAGACCGGCGGCTTCCGCAGTGAGGTGACGACTGCCGTGCTCATCCACCCCGACCATCGGCATGGTCACCGGCGCGCGACTCACTTCACGCCGCTCCGGCGGGCAGAGCATCCCCGCATACCAGTCCGGATTGTCCGCTTCCTTCAGCGCCAGATAGTCGACCAGCTGCGCCAGCTCCCGCCGGGACAGGCTGCCGCCCTGCGCCTGCATCACACCGCGGGTGAGGGCCAGAAACAGGTTTTCCGCGTTCATCTGCCTGAGCGCATCGAACGACGGTGCCCGGGTCTCATCCGGCCGGTCGTGGCAGGCTGCGCAGTGCGCGGTGTAGAGCGCCCTGCCAGGATCGTCGTCGCCCGGGGCAGCCACGACCGGCACGGCCGCCGACAGCACAGCGACAAACAGGGCCACTATGACAAGGTACACGCTCTCTCTCACTGGTCCGGCAGCGGAATGAACTCGGCGTCTCCGGGTACCGGCGGGAATGCGCCCTCACGCCAGTCGCGCTTGGCGCGTTCGATGCGATCAGGGCTGGTGGACACGAAATTCCAGTACAGGTGTCGCGGACCGAGCGAGGTGCCTCCGACCACCATCATCCGGCTCGGCGCCTCGGCCGTGACGGACAACTCTGCACCGGGCCGGAGCACGGCCATCACGCCGGCATCGAGCGTCCTGTCGTCCATGCGCACCGAGCCCTCGACCACGTAACCGGCCAGCTCCTCCGAGGATCGGGGCAGGGTCAGATTCGCACCCGCCTCCAGATCCACGGCGAGATACAGCATGGGGGAGAGCACCCTGACGGGCGAGACGGCGTCGAAGGCCTGGCCGATGATCACCCCGATCAGTACCCCGGGCAGTTTCACCTGCGGCAGGCGCTCCGCAGGATAGTGCTCGAATGCCGGCTCCACCTCCTGCTGGTCCGCAGGCAGCGCCATCCAGGACTGGATCCCGTGCAGCCTGGAGGTCCGCGCCAGATCCTCCCCTGCCCGCTCCGAGTGGACGATGCCACGTCCGGCGGTCATCAGGTTCACGGCTCCCGGGCGGATCGGCTGCAGACAACCGAGACTGTCCCGGTGAATGATCTCGCCTTCGAACAGGTAGGTGATCGTGGCAAGCCCGATGTGGGGATGCGGGCGAACCTGGATGCCGCTTCCCGGTGCAAATTCCGCAGGTCCCATATGATCGAAAAAAACGAATGGGCCCACAGACTGTCGCTCCCGCGCCGGCAGCACCCTGCGGACGCTGAACTCCCCCAGATCCTTCCGCTGCGGCTCGATCAGCATTTCGATGCTGCCCTCGAGCTCACTGCATTCGGGATCCGGTGCTTCCAGATAACTCACTGACCGTTCTCCTGCACTGTGTCGTCCGCGCCGTCGAGAAACTCTATGGCTTCCGCCAACCGGGCGGGATCGGGATTCTCGTGGCCCATACCATCTATTTCCATGAGCTTCACGCCGCTCACCCCCGCCTTCCGATAGCGGCCGAATGTACGCCGTGTCGGCCGCAGCGCCTGGTCATGCTCACCCGTTACGAAGACGTAGCGGTTGCGGCGGACACGGTCGAGCTGGCGGGGTTCCGCGTCCCAGAACTCTACCCCGCAGATGAAGATTGCACCGCTGAAGAGCTGCGCATGATCGGTAGCCACCATACTCGCCATCTTGCCGCCGCCGGACAGTCCCGACACGTACATCCGATCCCGGTCGAGCGCGTATTGCGATCCGATCAGGGTTGGGGAGATGACGGCGAACAGCGCCCGACGCTGCACGTTTTCCGCGTTGCCGCCATCGTTCGCGCTCACCCAGATGAGGTTGTGCTCCGCGAGCACACGACCCCAGCGGTCCGGTAACCGGCCGCTGACCGTGGGAGAGATGTAAACCAGCAGACCCGCCGGTGCAGCTGCATCATAGGTCTCGGGCACGAACACGTCCCAGCGGATCGGTTCACCCGGCGGATAGATCGCCTCCAGCTGAGCAGCACCCGGCGCACCCAGAATATCCGTGAGTGTGCTTGTCAGGACGAACTCGCCTGTCTGCTCCGCGGCCAGTGCCACCGGAGTGAGAAGCGCAACGGATACTGCGTACAGCAGTGCAAGCTGACGACTCATGGCGCCATTCTACGCCACGCGTCGCCGCACGACCGCCCGAAGACAGCCTGTGCAGCCTACAGGACTCAGTTCAGGCTGAATCCGCCACCGTAGGGTGTGGAAACCTTCTTGTACGCATAAAAACGGCACCATTCCTGGGGTGCCGGTCCGGATCCACCCATGCGCATCCAGGTGTTGTACCCGGAGGCATTGCTGAACGGATAACGGAACTGCTGGTAAATGGCTTCCTGTTCGCTGCGCAGGTTGGTCTGTCTGAACAGGCCGTCAAGGCATGCCTGGTAGTGCGGCTCCATGGCGGCCTTGTGCAGGCAGCGGACTGTCGTGCACAGGCTTGTCGAGGCCGACGCTGACTGCTGCATGTCCGGTGCAGATCTGCCGGCGCAACCGCTCGCGAGGACGATAAGCACGGCGGAAAACAGGGGGAACGGGAAAGAGCGACTCCTTGCTCTGATGAGATGACTCAATGACTACTCCTGGGGCATGACCGCTACTGCAGGTTCAGCTACGGCTGTGCAAATCGCAGGCCAACTCCTCCACGCCCAGTCACCGCGAGGCCGCATCGGGTCAAGCCTGTTCCCGTCGCACCGGCCTGAAACACCTTCGCGCCGCAACGCACCCTCGTGACGCATCGATGCGTTGTGCTCCCGCCATGGGCAGTCCAACATGGGTCGATCGGGCAGGAACGGGGTAGGACATGACGGAAACCTCGAGGCCATTCGGCTTCCATACCAGAGCCGTGCACGCGGGCAGCCGACCGGACCCGGTGACCGGTGCGCGTGCGCTGCCCATCTACCAGACGACCAGCTACGTGTTCGAGGATTCGGCATCGGCGGCCGCCTACTTCAACCTGCAGGAGTACGGCAACACCTACTCGCGGATCATGAATCCCACCGTGGCCGCGTTCGAGGAACGGCTTGCGAACCTGGATGGCGGTGTCGGTGCTGTGGCATTCGCGAGCGGTCTGGCGGCCCAGTCCGCCGCCTTCTTCACGCTGCTCGAGCCGGGCGATCACGTCGTCGCCTCCTCGGCGCTCTATGGCGGCAGCGTTACCCAGCTGAAGCACCTGTTCCGCAAGCTCTCCATCGAGCTCACTTTCGTCGATCCGGATCGCGCGGATGCCTGGCGCGATGCGCTCCGACCCAACACCAAGCTGCTGTTCGCCGAGACCATCGGCAACCCGGGCGGCAACGTCCTCGATATTGCTGCCGTGGCAGGCATCGCCCACGACCACGGCGCGCCGCTCATGGTCGACAACACCTTCGCCACACCCTATCTCTGCCGGCCGCTGGAATGGGGCGCCGACATCGTCGTGTACTCCGCGACCAAGTTCATCGGCGGGCACGGTACCAGTATCGGCGGCGCGGTGGTGGACAGCGGCGACTTCGACTGGTCCAACGGCCGGTTTCCCGGGGTCGCCGAGCCGTCACCGGCTTACCACGGGCTGACGTTCCACGAGACCTTCGGAGTATTCGGCTATCTCATGAAGCTGCGGGCAGAGACCCTGCGCGATCTCGGCGCCGCGCTCAGTCCGTTCAATGCCTTCCTGCTGGCCCAGGGTCTCGAAACACTGCCCCTGCGGATGACGGCACACGTCGACAATGCGGTGGCGGTCGCGACGTTTCTGGACGGCCACGGCGGCGTTTCCCGGGTCAGCTATCCAGGATTGCCCGGCAGCCCGTACCGGTCGCTGGTGGAACGTTATCTGCCGCTGGGTGCCGGTGCGGTGTTCTGCTTCGATCTGGTCGGTGGCCGCGAAGCCGGCATCCGCTTCATCGAGGCGCTGACACTGTTCAGCCATCTGGCCAACGTCGGCGACGCCAAATCTCTCGTCATCCACCCCGCGACCACGACCCACCGGCAGCTCTCGGACGCCGAGCTGACCGCAGCCGGTATCGGTCCCGGCACCATCCGGCTGTCCATCGGCATCGAGGACGCAGCGGACCTCATCTGGGACCTGGAACAGGGTCTAAGAGCAGCAGGAGGCTGATATGGATCTTTCCCGCTACCAGGATCCCAGGACCATCCAGCAGGCCCTGGCCTGCCGCCGGGTGGCCATCGTCGGCATGTCGTCGAACGAGCTGCGGGCCAGCAACTACGTCGGTTTCTACCTCGCCCGGCACGGCTACGAGGTGATCCCGGTCAACCCGCGGGAGACGGAAATCCTCGGTCGAACCTGCTTTCCCAGCCTCTCGGAGATACCCGGGCCCGTCGACGTGGTCGACGTGTTCCGCGATCCCGCGGCGGTACCCGCCATCGCCCGGGAGGCCGTCGCAATAAGGGCCAGGTACCTCTGGCTGCAGTTCGGTGTGATCAGTCACGACGGCATCGCCATCGCCGAGGCGGGCGGCATGACCGTCATCGCCGACAAATGCATCAAGATCGAGCACGCCCGCTATCGCGGCCGGATGCACTGGCTGGGATTCAACCGCGGAACCGTCTCCGCCCGCCGCGAACCCACCTGATCCCACCGCCAGGCAGGATTGCCCGACTGACAGCTTTTTGCCGGGATTCACAGCTTATCCACAGGTGCGCGTCGTCCGTCGTCTCTAGGATGCCGTCGACGCACTGACAGACCGGACGCAGATCCGGAACGACCCGATGAGAATCTCTTCCTCCCCCCTGAAGAGTGCCGGGCCCCGTGGGTTAAGCAGTACCACGGGGCTCGTCCTTTTTCTGGCCGCCTCCCTCGCGCTCACCGCCTGTTCGGGGGCAGTGGACGGTCGGAATATCAGCGGCGGCACCCAGACCCTGTCCGGATTCGTCGGCAGCCCCTCCCTCGCCGATGCCACGGTCACAGTGCTGGTCGACGACGGCGCCACCACCGTATCCGCCCGGTCTACGGACGATGCGAGCTACACCTTGAACCTGGACAAGACGCTGGCACCGCCGATCCGGGTCCAGGCCGAAGGTGGCACCGACCTGCTGACCGGTCAGCCGAATGAGACCACGCTGTCAGCCCTCTCCTTCGACACGGCACCCGGCCGGATGATCGTCAGCCATCTCTCCACCCTGGCCGCCACCATGGCCAGCTGTGCGGGTGCGGCCACCGAGGGCTCCCTCGACAACGCCTGGTCCCGGCTGGCAACGCGTACCGGGCTGGATTTCGTCGACGGGGCCGGCGATCTGTCGAGTGCGCAGCTCGGGGCGCTCATGCGGGCGGATCTGACCCTGGCCGAGAGCCTGGAGCGCGCCGGCTCGGCGCTGTCCGACAGCCGCGGTCCGCTGACCGCCAGCGAGGTCCTCACCGCCATCGCCTGCGATCTGGCGGATGACGGACAGTTGAATGACAGCACGCCGACCACGGATGCACGGCTCGTCGCCGTGTTCCGCAGTGCCGAGGCGGCCGTGATACTGGAAATGACTGCTGGAACACCATATCTGGACGGTCAGCGGGCAGACGTGCAGCTCGACGACACGCTGCGCCAGGTCAGCGGTGACACCCAGGCCAGCATCGCCACCGCACCGGTGCCTGCCGTCATGATCGAGCAGGCCAGCGCCAACCTGACGCTGCTCGATGAGACCTTCGACGATCCGGCGCTGCTCGACCTGGCCATCGCCGTCTCCGGTTCGACCGCCGAGGCGACGGCCGGGGTGCAGAGCACGCTGGACGCCGCCCACCTGACGACGCTCTGGGCGCTGCCGGAGCGTGTCGCGCTGGCCGATGACACGCAGATCGACCAGCTCGCCGCGGACATGACCGCTCAGGCGAGCAGCAGCGTGCCTTTCGTATCCCTTTCAGCCGACCGGACCAGCATCAGCTCCGGCGAGGCGGTCACCCTGTCCTGGGCGAGCGCGGGTGCCCGTCGCTGCCGGTCGGCCGGTGACTGGCACGGCAACCGTCCCCTCGAAGGCACGTTCAATACTGCACCCATCACTGCTGCTGCGGAGTTTCGCCTCTACTGCCGGGGTCTTGGCGGCGTCGGCGAAGCCAGTTCCCAGGTTGCCGTGGTGGACCCAACCCGGCGGCCGGTGGTCAGCCTGAGTGCCGACGACCCGACCCTGGATGCCAACCAGACCACCATCATCCGCTGGACCAGCAGCGACGCCACCGCCTGTACCGCCTCCGGTGCCTGGTCCGGCGCCCGGGCGGTGATCGGCAGCACGGGCATCGGCCCGCTTTCTCAGGATTCGGACTACACCCTGAGCTGCACCGGCCCGGGCGGCACTGACACCGCCACCCTGCGCGTCACCGTCGCCGCCGCCCCAGAACCGGCGCCCACCCTGTCCTTCACCGCGTCACCGGGGACGATCACCAGCGGCCAGTCGGTGAATCTCAGCTGGAACGCGACGAACGCCAGCGGCTGTCAGGCCGGCAATGGCTGGTCCGGTAACCGTCCCGTCTCGGGCACGGAAACCCGTGGCCCGCTGACCGCGAACACGAGCTTCTCACTGACCTGCGCAGGCCCCGGCGGATCGGTGACCCGAACCCGCAGCGTGACGGTGACCACGGCGCCGACCTCCCCGGCACCGACACTGAGTTTCAGCGTGACGCCTTCGACCGTCACCAGCGGCCAGTCCGTGAGCCTCAACTGGAGCACGACGGACACCACCGGCTGCACGGCCGGCAACGGCTGGACAGGATCCCGGGCCACCTCGGGCACCGAAACCCGTGGCCCGCTCACGGCAAACACCAGCTTCTCGCTGAGCTGTACAGGCCCTGGCGGCTCGGTGAGCCAGAGCCGCAGCGTGACGGTGACCGCGGCGCCGACCACCCCGGTACCGACGGTGAGCCTCTCCGCTGCCAGCACGCTGGTGAGCTCCGGCAGTTCGACGACCCTGACCTGGAGCAGCACCAACGCGACCTCGTGCACGGCCAGCGGCGGCTGGTCCGGCAACCGGGCCATCAGCGGCTCCGCCAGTACCGGCTCGCTCGATCGGCAGACGACCTTCTCCCTTTCCTGCACCGGCGCGGGTGGTTCGGCGCTGGCCATGGTTTCGGTGAGCGTTCAGGGCACCGTTACGCTCAGCTGGGTCGCGCCCACAGAGAACGTGGACGGCTCGCCGCTCACGGACCTCGCGGGCTATCGCGTCTACTACGGCACCAGCCCGCGCAACTACACGAACATGCGGGACGTGGCCAATCCCTCCGCAACGTCAGCCTCGTTCTCCCTGCCGTCCGGAGACTACCGGGTGGCCATGACGGCGCTGGACGGACAAGGCAATGAAAGTGCCTATTCCAATGAGGTAGTCAAAACGGTGCCGTAAAAACTCCTCGTTCCCGCCCATGCATCGCGCGCCGAGCCCTGCTATCCTCCGCCCCGCAGGGAGTGTAAGCAGAATGTAAACAGGGAGAGCTTCGACAGGCGACGGCGCGGCGGAAACGAATGGCATTGCAGTTTGGTGTCTCCTACAAGGGTGGTGACTACGAGTACGTACGCGTCAGGCGCTGGCCTTTCAGCATCGGCCGCAATCCCGCCAACGACCTCTGCCTCGCCAACTCGCCGCTGATCTCCCGTCGCCACGTCCGCATCTGCAAGCAGTCCGACGGCTACTGCCTCATCGCCCAGGGCCGCAACCCGACTTTCCTCAACGGCGACCGTGTCCGACCCGAGCATCCGGTGCTCATCCGACCCGGCGACCGCATCGAGCTGCCCGACTACCTGCTCGAGGTGCGCGATACAGCGGAGAAGGACGAAATCGGCGCGACGGTGAACGTCGAGATGGTCACCAACAGCGTCATCATCACCCGCCGGATCGCTTCGGAGCTGGGACTGGCCAGCTGGTCCGCGACCGCCATTCACGAGTGGCTGGCGACCCGTTCGGGGCGCGAGATCTGGGTACGCCATCAGCACGTCGCCCTGTGTCTGCCCGGGCGAATCGACCTGCCGGTGCTGGAGCAGCGTCTGGGTCTGTTCGATCAGCTCATCTCACACCTGGATCCCCGTGCACTGATCATCGAGCGCACCGATCCGCTGCGAGGGGCCGCCGGCCCGGTCTGAGCAGCTCTTACATCGCTGCCGTTTCATCCGCCAGATTGCGTGTGCTGAACATCAGCGCGGCGAGCCCGGCGAAGAGCACGGCTGTGCCGACCAGCAGGGCGAACGCCTCCAGCTGCAGCAGCACATAGAGCGTGCCATAGAGCCCGATGACGATGCCGATCAGCCAGGCCGTTACCGATACCGAACGCGTCATCGACCAGACGTAGGCGCCCACCAGCGTCGACAGGAGCCCGGTGGCGATCGCGTAAGCCACGCCGAAGGGCACGTGTTCCGACAGTGACAGCAGCGCAAGATAGAACAGCACCAGGCCGAGGCCGACCACGCCGTACTGAACGGGGTGAAAGCGCAGATCGAGCGTCAGCTCGAAGCAGACGAAGGCCAGAAAGGTGAGGGCGATGAACAGCAGTCCGTACTTGAGCGCCCGGTCGACGATCCGGTACTCGGTGACCGGCTGGAACAGACGGATGGTGGCGATACCGGAGGAGAGCGCATCCGCACCTTCGGCGACGAAGCTGTCCGGCAGGCTGCGGGCCAGCGCATGCACCTGCCATTCGGCACTGAATCCGTCTTCACGGATCTCATGGCGCTCCGGCAGGTACTCGCCGTCGAAGCTCGGGTGCGGCCAGGAAGCGGCCAGTCCTGCTTCGGTGCGTCTGCCCACCGGCATGAAGCCGAACGCCTGAGAACCCTTCAGTGACAGCTCGAAGTTGAACGTGCTGCCGCCGTCGAACCCCGACACCGGCGCCTGGATACCGGTGCCTACCCAGCCGACGCCGGTTCCGGCACCGAAGGCGTTGGCGTCACCATTCCAGGTGAGTGGTGAGGCGTCACTGATGGCGCGGGTCTGCCTGATGCCGACAACGAGGCGCGCCTGGGCGAGCAGCGGGCGCACGTCGTCCGAGGCGGAATCGGGCGGCGCGAACGATCCGCTGAATCGCGCCGTCGCGGTGTAGACCGGCACGTCGTAGATGGCACGCTGGCGATACTGATGCTGCACGTCGAGGACCAGCGACAGGCTCTCGGGCAGGTAGAGTCGCTGCCGCAGCACCGTTCTGCTGAGCGTCCGGCCGTCGTCGGCCTGGGTGGTGACGGTGTGTTCTTCGGGAACGACGAGGAACGGGCCGGCAAGTGTCTGCTCACCACCCCAGGCGAGTGCCACCGCTTCGAGGGCGTCATCGAAGTACGCCTGACGCTCGTCGGTCACGCCGCCCACCATCGACAGCGGAATCAGCATGGCCAGCGCGATGAATCCGATGAGACCGAATCGCAGCGTCGTTCGGGAGGGTCTGATCGTCGTAACGCTCATCGTCCGAATCTCCTCACCCGCGTCGCATACCAGCCGAGTGCCGCCTCGAGCTGGTCCGCATCGAAGTCCGGCCAGAGGACATCGGGAAAGTAGAGCTCGGCATGGGCGCACTCCCACAACAGGAAGTCCGACAGCCGCTGCTCGCGTCCGGTGCGGATCAGCAGATCCACATCGCCACCGCCGAGCATTTCGGAGAACGAACACGGATCGCCCGGAGTGCCCGCCCGGGCGGCGGTCAGAATGGCATCCCGGGAGGAGTAGTCGAAGGCGATCCTGAGATGCCGACCGCCACCGGCGGTCGATCGCTCGACGCTATCGATGGCATCAACCAGGGCGTCCGGCAGGCGGTCACGCCGACCGATCACCGCGACGCTGATGTTCTGTGAGACACAACGGGCAGCACATCGCAGGAGCGTGGTGCGCGCCAGACGCATGAGTTGCGACACCTCCACCCGCGGTCGCTGCCAGTTGGCCGCGGAGAAGCCGAACAGGGTCAGGGTCCCGATGGACGTGCGCGCCAAAGCGGGCAGCAGCGCCTCGAGAGTCTGTGCGCCCTTCCTGTGGCCGGCAGAAGCCGTCAGCCCACGCGACCGGGCCCAGCGGCGATTGCCGTCCATGATGATCGCTACGTGTCCTGGAGTACTTTGCATTGCAAAGTCAGAGGACGAATCAGAAGTGCGGCCCCTGGCCGGGACGATGGATACCGACATGTTGGTTCTCCTAGCTGGACGTCGCCCTGAGCAGGGCTTCCATGTGTTTCAGGTAGCGGCTCAGCGCCGTGCGCCCGGCACGGGTGATCCGGTACTCCGTCTTCGGCAACCGTTCCGAGAAGGACTTGGAACAGTCGATGTAACCGGCTTCTTCCAGTCGGCGGGCATGGACGCTGAGATTGCCGTCACTCACTGCCAGAAGCTTCTTCAGCTCCGTGAACGACAGCCGCTCGCTCACCGCGAGGCTCGACAGAATGCCGAGCCGGACCCGATCGTTGAGCAGGCGATGAAAATCACCGCCCGGATCCTCCGCGACGAACCCGGAGATGGCTTCGAGCGATGCCCGGCGTTCTGTTTCCGCGCGGCGCGCGGCGCGCCTGTCGGAGCTCTTACCCGCCATGGTGTCGATAGACCCGATAGCCGAAGGCGAGATGCGCACCACCGAACACCACGCCGAGGAGCACGTTGGACCAGGCGGCCGGCAGGGCGTGGGCGAAGAGTCCGGCCACAAAGACGACCGCACCCATGTACATCACCGGCGGGACAGCGTAGGTACCGGCAGCCAGCACGCCGGCTCCGTATAGCATCATCCACATGGACGGCAGCAGTGTGATCTGCCCGGTGCGCCAGAGCGCCGCGGTGAGAACGAGGCCGACGGCCAGCATCGGGATCAGACAGAGCAGAAACCGTCGACCGGGATCCCCAAGCAGCGGCAGGCCGTTGGTTCGGGCTTTCTGCCAGCTGCCCAGCGCTCCCGCCAGCAGTGCAGCGACCGCCGCACAGATCCAGACTATGAGCTGCGCCTGAAGGCGCTCGAATCCCGCGGCGATCGCCATGGCGAGGAAGGCAACGCCGCCCATCACCATGGCGCCCACCCCGGAAGCCGACGACACCCGCTCTGCCCGCTCCATGGCGTCACGGATGAATCGGAGGTTGTCGCCCGCCTGTTCGCGGAGGTCTACCTGCATGAACACACCCTATCGACTACTTTGTGATTCAAAGTGCTTTAAAATCTAGCCGACCACGCCATCCTGTACAAGGGCGTGGACCGGATTCGTTACAATCCGCTGAAAAACCGGAGACCCGCATGACACGGATAGCAGGACTTCACCACGCAGCCTACCGGTGCCGGGACTCGGAAGAGACCAGGGCGTTCTACGAGGACTTTCTCGGTCTGCCTCTGACCCAGGCGCTGCCGATCGGGGAGACCAGATCCGGACGCAAGGCCCGCGTGCTGCATACCTTCTTTCAGATGGCAGACGGATCGTGCCTGGCGTTCTTCGAGGAGCCGGACGTGCCATTCGACTTCAAGGCGCAACGGGACTTCGATCTGCACATCGCACTCGAAGTCAGCCGGGAGACGCTGCTCGAGATGTTCGAGAAAGGCAAGGCGGCGGGTATCGAGACCCGTGGTATTTCCGACCACGGTTTCATCGACTCCATTTATTTCCGGGATCCGAACGGGTACGTCATCGAGCTCGCCGCCAGAAAAGCCGATACCGGCACGCCTGCCGACGCGCACCAGGTACTCGCAGACTGGTCAAGGACGCCCGGAACGGAGTAGCTCAGGACAGCGATTCAGCGTCCGTAGGTACGATCACCACGTCCCCGTCGGTGAGCCCCGAGATCACCTCCACCGTGCCCGGACCGCCGGGGCCGATGCGGACGGCACGCCGCTCCGGCCCTTTTTCACCCTCCACGTAGACGAAGATCAGCTGGCCGGAGCGAACCAGCGCCGCCTCCGGAATCAGAATCTGCTCGCGGACACCGAGCGGGATATCGAGCCTCGCGAACATGCCGGGATAGAGATCCGCCTGCTTGGGCAGCAACGCCTTGATCAGAAAGCTGCGCGAACCGGGGTCCGCGCTCGGCACGATCTCCTCGACGACCGCCGGCACCCGGATGTCCAGCGCGCCGATGCGGGCCTCGATCTCCTGACCCTGCTGGACCCGGCTGATGAGGGATTCGCGCAGCAGCGCCTCCACCCGCAGCCGACCGGGATTGAACAGCCGCAGCAGCGCCTGACCCGGCACCGCCGTATCGCCGGCTTCGGCGTAGCGGTCCACCACGGTGCCGCTCATGGGCGCCACGATCCGGGTGTAGTCGAGCTGTGCCTGAGCCTCTGCCACGGCCCGTCGGGCGCGTTCGTACTCTGCTTCCAGCACCCGGTGGCTTGTCAGGGCCCGATCGTAATCGGCCCGCGACAGGTTGCCGGATTCGAACAGCTTGATGGCACGATCCCGGGCGAGGCGCGCTTCCTCGAGGGCTGCGGCGCTACTGGCTTCCGCCTGCTGGCGCTGCGCGAGCACCGATTTCTGAGCGGAGTCATCGAACTCCACCAGCAGGTCACCCTGCTCAACCCGGTCGCCGGCCCGGACATGCATCTTGGTGATGGTGGCCAGGATCCGGGATCCCACCAGGGTTTCATCCGTGGCGTTCACCGTTCCCGGAACAGGTTCGAATACCGGCACTTCTTCCGCAGTGATCGTGACGTGCTCTCCGGCCACATCGTGCAGGGCGCGCACCGGCGACGCCGCGTCTTCGTGAAAAGCACCGGAAAAATAGGCCATCACAGCCACCAGAAAGGCCGTCGTTGCTGCGGCCAGCAGCCAGCTACGCCAGCTCATCGCGATCTTCCTCCTTTGCAGAGACATCGGTCCCGCCGTAAACAAGCCCGTAAACGACGGGTACCACGAACAGGGTGAACAGCGTCGATGCCGTTACGCCGAAGATGATGGCCCACGCCAGCCCGGAGAATATGGGGTCCAGCGTGATGACCACGTTGCCGAGCAGGGTGGTGCCGGCGGTGAGCAGCACGGGCCGCGTCCGAAGCCGGCCGGCTTCGAGCAGCGCATGCTGCAGCGCCATGCCTGCGCCCCGCGCCTGCTGGACGAACTCCACCAGGATCAGCGAGTTGCGCACGACGATGCCGGCCAGGGCGATCATCCCGATCATGGCCGTGGCAGTGAACAGCACCGGATCCGCGTAATCACCGACTTTCGTCGCGGTCAGCGCGTTCAGCAGCCAGAAGCCGGGCATGATGCCGATGACGGTCAGCGGGATGGCCAGCATGATGATGAAGGTCAGCGCCGTCAGCCCGGTCTGCAGCCGGATGACGATGAAGAGTCCGAGCAGGGCGACGGCGAACGCGATGCCCAGATCCCGGAACACCCGCAGCGTGATGTTCCACTCACCTTCCCCCGACCAGCGCACCGTGATCGACTCCGGCAGCGCCCAGGGTATGCCGCCACCGGACGTGAAATAGGTGCGACCGGCGAGCGGACGCGGTTCACTGTCGTCCCCCGCGGCGTTCAGGTCCGCGTCCACGTCGTAGACCACAGCCGCGGGTACCCGGCCTGCGACTTCTGCGAATGCGTAGGTCACCGGCCTGAGATCCTTGTGATAGATGGGTTGTTCCCGCGTCGTCACCTCACGGGTCACGAGTTCCGCCATGGAAACCAGGGGCGTGGGCGCATCTGTCACCGCACCCCGGTCGCGGATCTTGGTGATACCCGGCATACCCTTCACGAACAGCCGTCCGTATTCGGCACGCTCGTCGTAGGGTACCTGCAGGCGCACCGGCAGCGGTGAGGCCTCATCCGGTACTGCGGCATAGCCCGCGACCAGACCGCTCGCCAGGATGCTCAGGGCGTCACCGAGCGTGTCCGAGCCGATACCGGACAGAGACGCTTTCTCCTGATCCGGCACCAGCACCCAGCGCCGGCTCTCCGACTCCGCGCTCACGTCCACGTCAACCACACCGGGCTCCCTGACAAGCCGGTTGGCCGTAATGCGGGCCGCGCGCACCAGGGTGTCGTAGGAAGTGGTCGGCGAGCCGTAGTGCTCCGCCACCACGGTCGCCACCACCGGCGGGCCGGGCGGCACCTCTACCACCTTGACGTTGGCATTCATCGCGCGCGCGATCCGCTCGATCTCCGGCCTGAGCCTCAGGATCAGCGCGTGCGACTGATCCTTCCTGGCCAGCTTGTCCGCCAGCACCACGTGCACCTCCCCCGCGTTCGGCTGCTGGCGCAGGTAGTAGCGGCGGATCATGCCGTTGAAATCCATGGGTGCATGGGTGCCCACATAGGCGTTTGCCGCCAGCACCTCCGCCTCGTCCACCAGGTGGCTGGCGAGGGCGCGCGCCACCGCGTCCGTGGCTTCGAGCGTGGTGCCCTCGGGCATGTCGATGACGAGCTGGAACTCGTTCTTGTTGTCGTAGGGCAGGAGCTTCAGCGGCACGATCCGGAGCAGAGGCATGAGCGCGCTCAGCACGAACAGCACGCCGAGCACGGCAAGGAAGGTCGCCGCGTAACGACGCTCCTTGAGCAGCGGTGACAGCAGCCGGGCATACAGGCCTGTCCCTTCCGGCCCACGGATCTCCGGTTCCCGTGTCGTCGATGAACGCAGCAGCTTGAGACCCAGCCAGGGGGTGACAACGATCGCTACTATCAGGCTCGTCACCACGGCGACCGGGACGTTGAACGCCATGGGCGACATGTACGGACCCATCATGCCCGTGATGAAGCTCATGGGCGTGAAGACGATGACCACCGCGATGGTCGACATGATGAGGGGCACCCGGATCTCGGCGATGGCGCTGATGACGGAGTCCCGCGGAGCCCGGCCATCCGTAAGGTGACGCTCGATGTTGTCCACACCGGTGATCGGGTCGTCCACCAGCAGACCCAGCGCCAGTATCAGCGCAAACAGGGTCACCCGGTTGATGGTGTAGCCGGCCGCGTAATCCAGGGCCAGCGTGATGCCGTAGCAGACGGGTACCGCAAGCGCGACCACCAGCGCGGCCCGCCAGCCGAGCGTCATCCAGATCAGCGCCACGACGATGACGATGGCGACCGCCAGGCCTTCGATCAGGTCGTCGATCTTCTGGTTCGCCGTCGCGCCGTAGTTCCGGGTAATGGTGAAGTGGACGCCCTCCGGAAACAGATCCGCCTGCAGCTCGTTCAGCCGCTCCACCACGTCGCCGGCCACGGTGACCGCGTTGGCCCCACGGCGTTTGGCCACCGCAATGTTCACGGCCGGATAGTTTTCCGATTCGCCCGTGAGCCGGATCCAGGTGTGGCTGGACGGTTCCGCCGGACCGTCGCGGATGGTTGCCACATCGCCGAGGTGGACGGGGTTCCCGTCCACAACGTTCACGACGAGGGCTTCCAGCGCCGCCGCGGAAGCGAGGCGCGCGTCCAGCTCCACCAGGATCTGCTCTCCTGCCCGATCAACACCACCCGCGATGCGGCGCACGTTGGAGCGGCCGATGGCCATGAGCACGTCATCCAGCGCCGTCAGCCGCCCCGCCAGATCCATGGGATGCAGCAGCACCTGAAACTCCCTCGGGCGACCGCCGATCACCTCGATGCGGTTGGTTTCCGGCACGGCCTGCAGCATGACCGCCACCTCTTCCGCCAGACGTCGGAGCTCGTAGCCACCCAGCGCAGGATTTTCGGAATAGATCGTCGCGGTGACGATGGGCACGTCATCCACTTCTATCGGCTTCACCACCCAGCCGGTGACCGCCGCCGGAACTTCGTCCTGGTGGGAGTAGATCTTGCTGTAGAGCTTGAGCAGCGAGTCCTCCCGATCCTCACCCACATAGAACGCGACCGAGACAACCGCCCGCCCCGTCTGTGAAACCGAGTAGACGTGCTCCACCCCGTCGATCTGGGCGAGCAGCTTCTCCGCCGGTGTCGCCACCAGCCGCTCCACCTGCCGGGCGGACAGGCCGGGCGCCTGGATCAGCACATCGGCGCTGGGCACCACGATCTGTGGCTCTTCCTCGCGCGGTGTAACGATCAGTGCGAACGCACCGGCGAGCAGCGCCACCAGCATCAGCAGGAGCGGCAGGCCGCCGTCCAGTGAGCGTTCTACGATCCGGTTCAGCACGTCTCAATCAGCAGGAAATCGGGAACGCGCAAACTAGCATCTCTCCACCATCACGCCCATAGGGGTTCTCCCGAGGTGCGTCGTGGACCCGTCCGGACGTGAAAAGGTATAAAGAAACGCCACCCATCGGACCGTAACCACCATGCGCTACAGACTGGCCACGCTGATCGTCCTCGCCGGCTACGCCGCACCCGCTCTGACGGCAGAGGGGGCGGCCTGGTACGTCGATCTGGGAATCGGCGCCAGTCTGGCCGACGAGCAGAAGCTGAACGACGACGGCGCGGATGCGGAGTTCGACCTGGGCGCACGCGCGTTTTCCGCAGCACTCGGCTACCGGCTAGGCCCGCACTGGCGTCTGGAGGCGGAGTACGCCCAGCGGGACAACGATCTGGAAACCGTCTACTGGCCCGATGCCGGGACCCTGCTGCATCAGGACGCGGACGATGGCGTGCGTACGTCGAGCCTGTCCCTCAACGTCATCAGGAGCTTCCGGTTCGGCGCGTTCGCACCCTATCTCGGCGCCGGGATAGGCGCCGCGCACGTCGAGTGGCGCATGGGGGTAGCCCCCCGGGGGTTCGGCCCGAACCGCATTCCCCGGCGACCGATTCTCGACGACGCAACGGATACCCTGGCGCTGTCGTTCATCGCCGGGTTCGAGGTGCCACTCTCGGCACGGTGGGGCTTCAGCGCCGACTACCGCCTGCAGCACCTGCCCGACTTCTCGCTCACGGGAGAAGGCGGAGAGGACTACGATCTCAGTCACACGACCCATACGGCGACCCTGCACCTTGCCTATCTGCTGTCGGGTCAGTGGGCGCCGACGGGCACACTGCCACGGAACCCTGACCGGGGCTGGTACCTCAGTACCGGCCTCGGCTCCGGCTTCGCCGTGGACTCGGAGACCGCAAACAGCATCGAGAACCTGGATGCGTTCAAAACCGGCCCCGTGTTCACCCTCGCCGCAGGCAAGGCGGTGTCACCGCACTGGCGGTTCGAGCTCGCCTTCGAGCAACGCGAGAACAAGGTGGAGGTGGTGGACTTCAATCCGGAAAGGGGGCAGTTCCCGGCTACGGGCAAGGTGACCGCATCGAGCCTCATGCTGAACACCGCCTACCGCTTCCGCCCCTCGCGGTCCGTGCGCCCCTTTGTCGGCGCGGGGATCGGTGCAGCCTGGATGGACTACCACGTCGAAACCCGGGGCAGCCTCTATCTCGACGACACCGCCACCTCTCCGGCCATCGAATTCGCTGCGGGCCTCGATATCGCCATCAGCGACCGACTCGGCTTCGTCGCCGATTTCCGCAGCTGGTACACGAACCCTGTGAAGATGGACCGTCCCGACGGTACGCCCTTCGAGACCTGGCACTGGGTGCAATCGCTCGGCGTGGGGCTGCGCTACTCGCTCTGAGTATCGGATTCGTGCAGCATGCGCGCGATGGCTTCCTCGCCCAGCGGTTGAGGATCCTTGACTCTCAGACTTTCCTGCCACTCCCGGGCAAAGTCCCGCTGCAGGCAGAGATTCACCGTCATGGTCACTGCCATGCAGACGACCGCGCCCAGGCTCGCCAGAGCCATGTCGCGGTGGCCGTCCCACTCGTCACCCTGAGTGCCCAGATAGTGCATGCCCAGGTCGCCGCCGAAGGTGACAGCGGCTCCCCACTCGATGAGCTCGTAGAGCATCGAGAATGACATCATCAGCAGCACCGGCAGGAAATAGCCCCAGAATCCGCGAGCACCGGCAACCCGGATGAACCATTCCCGGCAGGGGTAGGCGAGCAGTGCCCCGAACAGGAAATGCACGAGCCGGTCGTAGTGGTTCCGGGAGAATCCCAGCGCTTCGTTCAACGAGCCGCCGAACACCGCGCGCCAGGCATCATCGTAGGGTACGAGGGAATAGGTGTAGTGAGCGCCGATGGCGTGCATGCAGAAGAAAACGGTCAGCAGCGTGTACGAAAGTCGCGAGAGCCTGAGATGGCGGTAACTCCATAGCAGAACGGGGACGCTGACGAAGACGAGCGCGTTCTCGAGCAGCCAGGTGTCGCGATCCGTCGGCGCCACCGCCAGCACCAGCCAGAACACACCGAAGATGCCGGCGAGCGTCAGGTTGTAGCGATCGCGTGCGGACATCGACCGAGCATAGCCTTAAACTGCCGGACGATCACCGGAGGACACAGGCAATGCGCATCGGCACCATACAGGGACTCTTTCGCTATCCGGTGAAGAGCATGGGCGGCGAAGCGCTCACCGCATTGGACATCGGGCCGAACGGCGTGCCCGGCGATCGGGCCTGGGCCGTTCGTGACGAAACCCTCGGCGGCATCCGTGGCGGCAAGCGGTTTCCGGAGCTCATGCAGTGCACCGCCCGCTACCCGGCCGACCCGCCATCGACGGGCTCCGCGCCCGCCGAGGTCACCCTGCCCGACGGCACGAGTCTTTCGATCGGCGACCTGGACGCACCACAACGACTGAGCCGCCTGATCGGCAGTCCCGTCACCGTCTGGCCGCTGCTGCCCGCGGAGAATCTCGACCACTACCGCCGCGGCGCGCCGGTGCTCGAAGACATGGAGGCGGAGTTCCGGCGCATGTTCGGCCGCACGGCGGAAGAGCCGCTGCCCGACGTCTCCCTCTTTCCCGAGTTCCTCGCCGAGTTCGAGTCCCCGCCCGGCACCTACTTCGATGCGTTCCCCGTACTCCTCATGACCACCGAGTCGCTGGCCCATCTGCAGCGCCGGGCACCGGAGCGGGCTTTCGACGTACGCCGCTTCCGTCCCAACGTGCTCATCGAAACCGGCTCCGATGCACCCTTTCCGGAGCGGGACTGGGTCGGCCGCTCGGTCAGGCTCGGCACGGCCGAGCTGGCAGTGACGCTCGACTGTCCGCGTTGCGTGATGACCACACACGGATTCGACGATCTGCCCAAGGATCCAGCCATCATGCGCGCCCTGGTCCGGGAGTGCGGTGGCGAGTTGGGTGTGTACGCCACGGTGACCACTCCGGGTCACGTGCAGGCGGGCGATGAGGTCACGCTTATCTGAAGCGGAGCATCGGGATGCACGTCACCTCCATCAATCTGGGTAAGCCCACCCGACTTTCCGGCAAGAGCTTTTCCGGGGAAACGGGCATCTTCAAGACGCCGGTCACGGGGTCGGTGCGGGTCGAAACCCTGGGCCTGCCCGGCGACGCCGTGCTCAACGAAAGGCACCACGGCGGCCCCGACCAGGCCATCTACGTCTACGCGTCCGAAGACTACGACTGGTGGTCGGTCAGTCTCGGACGGCCCGTGGCGGCAGGCACGTTTGGCGAAAACCTGACCATCTCCGGTCTGCCGGGATCGGATCTGGCCATCGGCACACGGCTTGCCTTCAATGAGGTGCTGCTGGAGGTGACGGCGCCCCGCATCCCCTGCAACACGCTTGCAGAGCGCATGAACGATGCAACGTTCGCCAGATTGTTCATGCGCGCGGAACGGCCCGGGTTTTACTGCCGGGTGCTGAATCCCGGCACCATGGCCGTCGGCGAGCCTTTTTCGCTGAACGCCGCTGCAGCGAGCGACGTCACCGTGCTTTCCCTGTTCCGGGCGGCCGGTCGCAAGCTCGAACAGGCCGAGCTCGAGTGGTTTCTGGCTGCACCCATCGACGAGCGGACGCGCCGCAAGTTCGAGGAGCGTCTCGGCGATCTCTAGAGCATCAGCCGGACGATGGGGCGGGCCGGTTTGCGCCGCGCAATCACCTGGTAACCGGCACGTTCGAACTGGGCAAGCGTCCCCCGCCAGACCTGATCCGCCGGTCTTCGCCCCTCACCGGTGTCGCTGGGATAGGCTTCCAGGCACTTCGCCCCCTTGCCGCGGGCGAACCGTACCGTCGCGGCCAGCAGCGCGTCCGCCACGCCCCGACCACGCTCCCCTCGTGCGACGTAGAAACAGGACACGCTGAACACGCCGTCCACATCGTCCACGGGTTTGTGAATCGGACTGCGCATGACCCGCCCGTATTCCTCCCGCGGCGCTACGGCAACCCAGCCCACCGGATCCTCTCCGCGATAGGCGAGCAGTCCCGGCTCGCTGCCACCCTTGACGATGCGCCGGAACGCCTGACGGTTTGCCGTACCGCCGCCCCGACACCCGCTCTCGAAGTCCTTCGATCCAAGACGCAGGAACATGCACCAGCAGCCACTGTATGCGCCGTTGGGGCCGAACAGGGCTTCCAGATCCGGCCAGCGCTCCGCTGTCAGCGGATGGATGCTCAACCGGCTCATGCAGGAGATCTCCCTGACGGTCGCGGACGTTCCGGCGGTCCCTTGAGCTCGACGCGGTTGCCGTCGGGATCCCGTATGTAGACCGCCGGGCCGTAGCCGTCCGCGCCGAGCAGCAGCTGCTCAGGTGTTTCCACCTCGATGCTCTGCTCGCGGCAGAACCGCAGGATGCGTTCACGATCCCAGGGTTCCACACGCAGTGCGAAGTGGTCCAGGTTTCTGTCCGAAGGAGCGCTGTCCAGACCGATGATATCGATCATGGATTCCCCGGCGCCGAGCTGAACCATATTCATGCTCTCCACCTCGCGGATCACCGTGCATCCAAGATCACGATAGAAGCCGACAAGACGATCCACGTCACCGGTGCGCAGCACCAGATGATCGAGCCTCGCCAGCGAAAAGGGGGCTGTTGCCGTCATCGTTCATCTCCTCATCGCATCCGTTCGAGCATCACCGACTTGGTCGCCAGCCGCTCGATGAAGCGCGCGTCGTGCTCGACGAAGATCAGCGTCGCCGTCGACGCAACCAGCGCCTCCTCGATCCGCTCCCGGGTGTCCACGTCCACGTAGTTGAGCGGCTCGTCCCAGAGCAGCAGGTGCGCCGACTCGCCGATTGACCTGGCCAGCTCCACCTTCTTCAGCTGTCCCTGGGACAGCTGTTCCAGCGGCTGGTCGAGTACCGTTCCCCGCACACCCAACGCCGCCATTATCTGTCGGAATGCCCCTTCGTCCAGGTGCGCGTCATCCAGATGGGCACGCAGGCGGCCGCGGCGCCAGCGGGGCTGCTGGCAGACTCTGGAGACCTGCAGACGTTTCGGCAGCTCGAGCTCCCCGGCCAGTGGCACATCACGTCCGGCCATGGCATCGAGCAGGCTCGTCTTGCCGGCACCGTTGGGTCCGAGAATGGCTACACGCTCCCCGGGCCGCACATCGAAGGACACCGGCGCGAACAGCGGCGTCTCCCGCACCACACTGAGCTTCGTCGCCCGAATCAGCGGACGATCACGAGACAGTGGCGTGTGCGGTTCCGCGAGCTTGAGCTCGTACACCTTCTCAACATCCTTCAGCGTTTCCCGACGATCTGCGGCTCTACGCTCGGCACGTTGCTCGGCCGCCAGCGCCCGCTTCATCTGCCGGGCGGCCTGGGCGCCAACGAAGCCGCGGTCACTGACCCGCTCACTCGGTAACCGCCGGTGACCACCGGCCGTCTTGTCTGCTTCCCGGGCGAGCGCACCGGCGCGCCGTGCCTCCGCCGCGATCTCGAGCCGCCGGATGTCCTTCTTCAGATGCTCATTCGCCCGCGCCTGTGCGGCGAGCCGCGCTGCCATGGATTCGCGCCAGTCGGAGTAGCGGAGCCGGTGGTGCTCCACCGAATCCTGATTCAACGCCACCAGATGCTCGGCCGCCGCGTCGAGGAGCGCACGGTCATGAGACACGATCAGAAACCCGGTCTTGGCATTCAGATACTCAGCCAGCTGTTGGCGTCCTGCCAGATCCAGATGATTGGTGGGTTCATCGATCAGCGGAAAAGCCGCCGGTGCGGCGAACAGCCCGGCCAGCAGCGATCTTGTCTGCTCACCGCCGGAGAGAGAGATCATGGGCCGCAGTCTGTCCCGGTCCGAGAGACCCACGGCGTCGAGCTCCCGGTCGAGCCGGGCGTCGATCTCGTAACCACCGAGGGCACGATACTCCACCTCGAGTGCCCCGTAGCGGGCGAGCGCCGGCTCGTCACCCCGGGCAAGCAGCTGCTCGATCTCCGTTTCGAGGCGATCGAAAGGCCCGGCCATCTGCCGGGCCGCCTGCCGTGCCGCCATCGCGCTTACCGAGACCGGTTCCGAGAAGAGCATGCACGAAACCGGCCGCTCGATCTCGCCGGTATCCGGCGCGAGCCGGCCGGCGAGCAGCTTCAGCAGCGTGGTCTTGCCCCGACCGTTGCCACCCACCAGCGCCGTGCGCCAGCCGGTGTCGATGATCAGATTGAGATGCGTGAATACTTCTCGTTCACCGCCGGGATAGGCAAACGACAGATTGCGGCAGATGAGATTGGGCACAACGTTCTCCGGAACAGATGGGGATCACACCACGTCCATCGATCGAACCATCGATGTGGTGATGCATCGCCTGCAGAGATCTGTCGGATCAGTTACGCAACGGCCTGTCCTCCATGGGTACCCGCGGAATTCTAGTCACATCGCGCCGGGCAGACCAGAACGCGACTCCCTCTAACGTTCGCTATGATCGCCATCGATACGTTTATACGAGGCTCCCCAGTGGACTTTCTGGTGATCGCGCTCGGCCTGGTCGTGCTGATCGGCAGCGCCATTCTGCTGATCCGTGGCGCTTCAGCCATTGCGCTCCGGCTCGGTGTCTCCGAGATGGTCGTGGGCTTGACCATCGTCGCCTTCGGGACGTCCATGCCGGAGCTCGTGGTGAGCACTTCCGCCAGTCTCGACGGACACCCCGACCTGGCCATCTCCAACGTACTCGGCAGCAATATCGTCAACGTGCTCGGCATCCTCGGTATCGCCGCCCTGATCCGCACACTGCCGGTAGGCAGCGCCACCGTTCTGTCGGAGATTCCTTTTTCGCTCACCGCCGCGCTGCTGGTGGGATTTCTCGCCAATGCGGCGCTGTTCTCCGACCATACCGCCCTCGAGATCAGCCGCACGGACGGCATCATCCTGCTGTTCTTCTTCGCGCTGTTCATGGGCTATGTCTACGTCGTCGCGAAAACCGACTCCACCAGGTCCTCGAGCCCGGGCGGGCAGCCGCCTTCTCCCGGTCGGGGACTGCTGCGCGCAGTCGTGTTCGTTGTGCTGGGACTCATCGGACTCTTCGCCGGTGGAGCGCTGGTGGTCGAAAGCGCGGTGGAAATCGCTACCCGCATGGGTGTCAGCGAGGCGCTGATCGGCCTGACCATCGTCGGTGTTGGCACCTCTCTGCCGGAGCTCTCGGCCTCGGCGGTGGCGGCCTATCGGGGCAACACGGACATGGCCGTGGGCAACGTCATCGGCTCCAACATCTTCAACCTGCTCTGGATCCTCGGCTGCTCTTCGCTGATCACGGAGCTGCCGTTCAACGTGCTCAGCAACTACGATCTCGCCATGGTGGTTTTCGCAACGGCACTCGTACTGGTCGCCATCGCCGCCGGCCGAACAGCCTGCATACATCGACTGCACGGCGTGCTGTTCCTCGCCGTTTACGCGGGTTATCTCATCTACGTCATCAATCGAGGTTAAACGTCGGCTCGGACTGTGCTTTCAATAGTCCGCGTCGATCCCCACAGGGCAGTGATCGGAACCGGTGACGTCCGGCCAGATGAAGGCATCCCGGACCCGTTTCGCCGCCGAGGGTGAGGCGAGCACATAGTCGATGCGCCAGCCCACGTTGTTTTCCCGCGCACCGCCGAACTGCCGCCACCAGGTGTAGTGGCCCGGCTCGTCCCGATGCTGGCGGCGAAACACGTCCACCCAGCCGGCCGACAGCCAGCGACGCATCTCTTCGCGCTCCTCCGGCAGGAAGCCGCTGCTTTTCTGGTTGGTCTTCGGTCGCGCCAGGTCGATCTCCTCCACCGCAGTGTTGTAGTCCCCGGTCACGAAGACCGGACCGCGGCGGCGCAGCTGCTCCACCCGATCGAACACGGCACGGTAGAAGTCGAGCTTGTAAGGCACCCGGCTGTTGTCCCGCTCCTTGCCGCTGCCTTTCGGGAAATAGACGCTGGCTACTGCGAGCCTGCCGAAGTGAGCGATCAGGAGCCGGCCTTCGAGATCGAAGTGCGGATCGCCAAGCGACGTCTCGACCTTCTCCGGCGCGGTCCGGCTGTAGATGGCCACCCCGCTGTAGCCCGGACGCTCCGCCACCGAAAATGCCGTATGCCAGCCCGTCGGCTCGCGAACGTCGTCCGGCAGCTGCTCCGGAAAAGCACGCACCTCCTGCAGCGTCATCACATCCGCTTTCGACCGCTCGAGCACGTCGAGGAATCCTTTCTTCGCGCAGGCCCGCAGGCCGTTCACGTTCCAGCTCACGATCCGCATGCTGTCATCCTTGTTCCCGCCGTGCCACGACGAAGAGGTAGCCATAGTGCGCTGACCAGCGGCGGTAGTAGTCCACTTCCTGCTGATGATTTTCGATAGCCGCAAGCGCGAGCGGATCAGACCGGTAGTGCTCGCGAAGCACGACCAGCCGCCGTTCCATCGGCTCGTAGTAGTCGGACCACCACGCCGCCTCCGGCAGCACGAAGTGCTCGACGACCTCGAACCCGCTCCCGCGCACGCTCTCGAGGCAGTCTTCGACTCCGCCCATCTTCGGATACGCCTCGTGCCACCAGCGATACAGTTCTTCCGGAGGCGAGTCGGTGAGCCAGACCGCTTCCGTGAAACCGATCCAGCCTCCAGGCTTCAACAGGTCGCGCCACGCAGCGAGCGCCTCCCGCACCCCCATGATGTAGATGGCGCCTTCGCACCAGAGCAGATCGAAGCTCTGGTCCGTGAAGTGGAGCCGGCGCATGTCCCCCACCTCGGTAACCACCCGATCAGCGAGACCGGCTGCCTGCAACCGCTGCGTCGTCACGGCAACGAAGCGCTCCTGGGCATCCAGGGCGGTGATCCGTGCCCCGGGCAGCAGGCGGGCCAGATCCAGGGTCTGTGTACCCGGTCCGCAGCCGATGTCGAGCACCGACGGTTCATCGGGCAGCACCACCGAAGTCAGCGCCCGGGCCGTGCAATCCCGACTGCCCGGCGCTTCGCGCGGCAGGTCGGTGTGCACCTCGCGGAACACCCGCCGGGCGACGTCCGTCGGCACGGTCCTCAGGCCGCCAGTTCCCGCGCCCGACGTTCCCCCCGACGCGCGTGTCGACCGGCGCGTAACCGGTCCGGCATGAAGGGCAGGGTTTCCCTGAGCGAGCGACGCAGCAGCCGCCATGCGAACTGGCGCCGGGTGCTCCAGCGCAGCCCGTAAAGCTCGCGGACCGGCGCGGGCAGCAGGGCCGCCGTCGCCACAGACAGCGCATCACCCGCGATGCGCGGAAACCAGGAGATAGGCGGATGGATGACATGCTCGGCCAGCGTCCGCACCGTCGGTGTCACTGCCAGCACGTCCGAGTGAAGCATCTCCTCGAAGTACGCATCGAACGCCTGGGCGTCTACCGGCAGGTCGTCGGTCGTGAGCCCCAGCACGCCGGCAACTACCTTCGACTCCTCGTAGTAGGCGGCCCGTTCTTCCCGGTCCAGCACCGGCAGAAACTGCTCATAGGTGGTCAGCGCGGTGACGAGCAGCGTCGCGTGCACCCACAGCAGCAGGGCCGGATCGCTGGCCCGGTAAGGCGTGCCGGCGGGAAACCGTGGCGTTCCTTCGCTGAGCGTGCCCCGCACCTGTGCATGCACACGCTTGACCTGGAGCGCCGCCGCCCGGGCGGTATCCGCATCCTCGTAGAGGATGTCCTGCATCGTGCGGATAGTCCGGTACAGGCGCCGGATCGGCTCTTCGCGGAATCCGCTGTGGTCCGCGACACCGGCGGCGACCAGCGGATGCGCCACCTGCAGTAGCAGCGCCGCGCCCCCACCGAGCAACAGGAACGACTCCCGGTTGACCCGCCAGTAGACGCCGTCCGGGCTGAGCAACGTTCCGCCACCGTGCGTTTTGATGGGCAGTGTCCTCATCTCGTCTCTCCCTTGCGCTTCTAACCTAGCAGATCGCGACGGCGCCGGCACCGTCCCACGTGCGCAGCGGCTGTACCCGGGGTATAAAGGTTGCTGTCCAGGGAGAGGAACCGCGTCGTGAAGGGAGCTCACGCCCTCGCCTTCATCTTCGTCACCGCACTGCTCGATTCCATTGGCTTCGGCATCATCATGCCCGTCCTGCCGCAGCTGATCATGACCATCACCGGCGAGGACATCTCCTCGGCCGCCCGCTACGGCGGCTGGCTGATGTTCGCCTACGCCGGCATGCAGTTCGTCCTGGCCCCCGTGATCGGCAACGTGTCCGACCGCTTTGGGCGCCGACCCGTGCTGCTGCTCTCTCTGGCCGTGCTCACCGTCGACTACCTGATCATGTGGTGGGCGCCGACCTTCGCCTGGCTGCTGATCGGCCGTCTCGTTGCCGGGGCTGCCGCCAGCACGTTCAGCACCTGCAACGCCTACATCGCCGACATCAGCGAGCCCGAGAAGCGCGCTCAGAACTTCGGCCTGATCGGAGCCGCCTTCGGCATGGGTTTCGTGTTCGGCCCCGTGATCGGCGGATTCCTCGGCGAGTACGGACCGAGAATGCCGTTTCTCGCTGCAGCCGCCCTGTCGCTGACGAACTTCCTCTACGGCGCTTTCGTGCTGCCGGAGTCCCTGGCCAAGGAACAGCGCCGCCGCTTCGACTGGCGTCGGGCCAATCCCACGGGCACCCTCGCGGCGCTGCGTCGCTACCCCGTGGTGTTCGGCCTGATCGGCGCCTACGTGCTGTTCATGCTGGGTCACCAGTCACTGCCGGCGGTGTGGAGCTTTTTCGCCATCGAGCGCCTGGACTGGTCGCCGCGGGAAATCGGCTACTCCCTCGGCGCCGTGGGGGTGAGCATGGTCTTCGTGCAGGCCGTGCTGCTCCGCTTCGCCGTACCCCGACTCGGTCCCCGCCGGGCCGCCATGCTCGGCTTTTCCTGCTCCCTGCTGTCCTTTCTAGGCTACGCCTTCGCGACCCAGGGCTGGATGATCTACGCCTTCCTGCTCGTCGGTGCGCTGCAGGGTTTCATCTCTCCCTCCATGCAGGGAATCATGTCCGGTCAGGTTTCGGCCTCGGAGCAGGGCGAGCTGCAGGGTGGCCTCGCCAGCATGTCCTCACTCACCGCCATCATCAGCCCACCGTTCATGACCCAGGTCTTCGCCCTGTTCACCGGGCCGTCGGCGCCCATCTACTTTGCAGGCGCACCCTGGCTCGCGGCTGCGGTTCTGACGCTGCTCTCCCTGGCTCTGTTCATGCGCGCCACCACGACGCTGGCCACACCGGCACCCAGCCGCAGCGGGTGACCACCGCTGCGGGTCATCGGTCATACTGCCCGTCATGGATCTGATCGTCTTCGATCTGGACGGCACGCTGCTCGACGCATCGGCCACCATCTCGCCGTACACGCGGGAAACCCTCACTCGCCTGACGGAACGCGGCATTCTCTACACGGTTGCCACGGGCCGGGCGCTCCACGCCGCCCGCGACATCCTGCAGGGCCACGGCTTCCGGCTGCCACAGGCGTACAAGAACGGCGTACTGATCTGGAATCCCACCGAGGAGGACTACACCCACCACAACTTCCTCACCCTGCCGGAGATTCAGCACGTGGTGGAAGCCGTGCTCGCCCGGGGTGTCACGCCCTTCCTGTTCACCCTGGAGCCTGGCAACCGCCACGCCATCTACCATCTGCCGCTGAAAACCGCGGCAGAGCGCGAGCTGGCCGAGGCGTTCCGGACCCGGCCCGACGTCTACGTGCTGCCCGCCGCCCGCATGCCGGCGGACGCAGAGATCACCAACGTCAGCGCGCTCGGCGCTGCTCTCGCCATCGATGCGGTGGCGGACCTGATCCACGACGAGCCGGATCTGGTGGCCTACCACGGCCCTGCCATCGAGGGCGAGGAGCTGAAGTGGATCGACATTCACCACAGACGCGCCAGCAAGGGCGGCGCGGTGGACGTGCTGCGCCAGGAGCTCAAGGCCGACCGGGTGGTGTGCTTCGGAGATTCCGACAATGATCTCAGCATGTTTGCCAGCGCCGACGAGGCCTATGCGCCTGTAAACGCCAGTGCCGAGGTGCGGGCCGCCGCAACGGCCGTGATCGGCCACCACGACGAGGACGGCATCGCCCGGTTCCTGAGAGATCGCTTCCACCTCGCCTGAACGGCGCTTAAGGGCTGCCGTCGTCAGAGATCGAAGTGGCAAGCGACCTGATGCAGCAAACCGTCGCTCGCGATCACGTCACGGAGCACCGGTTTTTCGGCCCGGCAGCGCGCCTCGGCATGCGGACAGCGGGTATGGAAGACACAGCCCGGGGGCGGATCGATGGGACTCGGCACCTCACCGTGCAGCACGGAACGTTCGCGATGCCGCCTTCCCGGGTCCGGCTCCGGGATCGCGGCGATCAGCGCCCGAGTGTAGGGATGACGCGGTCTCTCGTAGACGGAGTCCGCGCCACCCAGCTCCATGATGTTGCCGAGATACATGATGGCGATGCGATCGCTGATGTGCTTCACCACTGCCAGATCGTGGGCAATGAATAGATAGGAAAGCCCCATCTCCTGCTGCAGATCCAGCAGCAGGTTCAGGATCTGGCTCTGGATCGAAACGTCGAGTGCGGAGACCGGCTCGTCGCAGATAATGAGCTTGGGCTCCAGTGCGATGGCCCGGGCAACACCGATCCGCTGGCGCTGACCACCCGAGAACTCGAACGGAAAACGGTCCGCGGCGGAAGCCGGCAGACCCACCTGGGACAGCAGCTCGCCGACTCTCTGGCGGCGCCACGCCGGATCTCCGATACCGTGAATGTCGAAGGCCTCGCCGATCAGGCTGCCGACGGTGTGCCGGCTGTTCAGGCTCTCCGCGGGATCCTGAAAGACCATCTGCACGTCCCGCCGGATGGGTTTCATCTCCTTACGGGACAGATGCGTCACGTCGTGGCCGTCGAAAACCACGCTGCCCTCGGTCGGCTCGAGCAGCCGCACCACCGCCTTGCCCAGCGTCGACTTGCCGCAGCCGGACTCGCCCACGAGACCCAGCGTTTCACCTTCGCCGATGCTGAGGCTCACCCCGTCGACCGCCTTGTTGAAACCCCGGGCACGCATCAGCACACCACCCTTCACCGGAAAGTACACCTTGAGGTTGCGGACATCGAGCAGCGACCCGCTCATCCGTGAGTCTCCAGCAGACGCCAGTGGTGACAGGCCACGTGGTGCCCGTCATCCACTCTCGTGATGTCCGGATACTGCTCCACGCACTGCGCGTCGGCATACGGGCAGCGGTTGTTGAAGCGGCATCCCTGTGGCATCTCGGTGAGCGCCGGCACCATGCCTTCGATGGTGTTGAGGCGCGTCTTGCGCGGCGTGGACAGACGCGGAATGGACGCCAGCAGGCCCCGCGTGTATGGGTGGCGGGGACGCAGGAAAACGTCCTCCACCGTGCCCTGCTCAGCGATGCGCCCCGCGTACATCACCACCACGTCGTCGCAGGTTTCGGCAATCACGCCAAGATCGTGGGTGATCATGATGATGCTGGTGCCCAGCTGATCCTGCATCTCCTGAAGCAGGGTCAGGATCTGCGCCTGGATGGTCACGTCCAGCGCCGTGGTAGGCTCGTCCGCGATCACCAGAGCCGGATTCAGGATGAGCGCCATGGCGATCATCACCCGCTGGCGCATGCCGCCCGAAAGCTGGTGCGGATACTCCGTCACCCGGATCTCCGGGCTCGGAATACCCACCTTGTCGAGCATCTCCACCGCAGCGGCCAGCGCCTCGTCGTCCGGAAGGTCACGATGCAGTCTGAGCGCCTCCGTGATCTGACGCCCCACCCGTTGCACCGGATTCAGGGCCGTCATGGGTTCCTGAAAGATCATGCCGATACGGTTACCGCGCACGTGATAAAGGTGCTCGACCGGCGCGGACACCAGATCGGTGCCCTCGAACAGCACACGACCGGCGAGGATGCTGGCCGCCGGATGCGGCAGCAGACGGATGATGGACAGTGCGGTCACGGTCTTACCGCACCCGGACTCGCCGACGATACCGAGTGTTCTACCCCGGCCGACGGTGAAGCTGACACCGTCCACGGCATGAATCTCACCACCCTCGGTATCGAAGGCGGTGACCAGGTTCTCCACGCTGAGCAACGGCTCCGTCACGGCGCGAACTCCATCAGGCGCTTCAGGCGGCTCGGCACTACTGCTCCCGGTACTGCTCGTAGACCTCGTCCACCACCGGAAACTTTTCACCCTTACGGCGGGCGTCCAAGGTTTGCTCACGGATGCCGTCGTCGATCCAGAACAGGAAATATTCCGTCAGCGTCGTCGCCAGCTTGACGTTGAAATCTTCCGGCCACCGTACCCAGCGCCAGTAACCGACCCGCATGAACGGCACGACGAAGCCGGGCACGAAGGACCCGTCATCGTAGATCAGCTCTTCCATCCGGAAAGCGAGCCGCTTCATCTCCTCCACGTCGTCGCTCGCCTGATAGGCCTCGATCAGGGCATCGAGCTCCGGATTGGCGATGGACTGCAGGTTGTTGGTCTGGGGTTTCAGCTTGCGGTTCGGATTCACGCTGCCGTCCGGCAGCCAGGGTACGTCGTAGGCATTTACGGAGTGATAGGTCTCCCAGTAGCGCGGGTACATTTCCGGAGAGACGTTGAATGCCGAAAAGTGGATATCGTGCTGTTTCTCCTGCACTTTCTTCCAGGACGCGGTCGCATCCAGCACCTCGATGCGGAACTCGAGCCCTGCCTTCAGCGCCTCCTGGCGGAGGATGGTGAGCACGTCCTTCAGGCTTTCGTAGCCGGTGGAGAGCGTGAAAGAGAGCCGCTGGCCCTCCGCGTTGACCAGCACCCCATCCGGACCCCGGTTCGTGAAGCCTGCCTTCGCGAAGTGCTCGAGCGCCTTCTCCACGTCGAAAGGACGGGCATGCAGGGTGGGGTGGGTGAACTCACCGTAACCATCCGCCGTGGTGCGCATCCGGGTGTAATCGCCGCGGAAGTATTCGGCGATCACCTTGTCCCAGTTGCTGGCGTAGTTGATGCCAACCCGGACTTCCCGGTTGTCGAGCAGCGGTCGGCCGCTGTTGATCCAGAGACCGTAGGTAGGCCGCGGGATCTGGTTGTAGAAAACGGCGCGGTCCACGTAACCGTCCGCCACCAGCGGGTCCGTCGCCGGCAGCTTCTCGTAGAAGTACTCGGGCAGACCCAACCCGAACATCGTCAGTTCGCCCTTGCGGAACGCCTCGAAGGTCTTGGCCGTGTCACGGATCACCGTCAGGTGAATCCGGTCCGTGTTGAAACGGTTGCGCCAGAACTTCAGATCCTTGGCCCACCAGTCATCCAGACGGGTGAGCGTGACGGAGCGGCCCTTCTTGAGGTCATCCGGTTCGATCACGTAGGGACCTGTCGTCGGCACGAACTCCCACTGGTAGCGCTGCACGTAGTCCTCGCCGAAGTCGGCGAAGAAATGCATGGGCAGCGGCTCGAGCTCCAGCACCCGGCCGAGCATGTTGGGCTTTGCTTCCGGCAGGGTCATGCTGAAAGTGCGCTCGTCGTAGCGGGTGATGTGCGTGAAGTTGCGCTTGAAGAAGTTGTTCGACCACGGGGCCTGAATGAACGGCTGGTGCCAGAAGTAGAGGCTGAACATCATGTCATCGGAGGTCACCGGCACCCCGTCGGAGAACCGGGCCTTGGGGTTGATACGCACAAACACCGTCCGGTTGGCCCGATCCACCGCCCAGGCTTCGGCGATGCCGGGGAAGTAGCGGAAGTTACCGTTGGCATCGATGCTGGTATCGTTGGGGTGACGCCGACCCAGCAGCATACGGGTGTCGTCCAGGATCCACGGCCGGAAGGAGCCGTTGGCGTCGGGTCCGAACAGGCGCAGGGTTCGGGGAAAGTCCGCCAGCGAGGCGTAAAGGGTGCCTCCTTTCTTCGCATCCGGGCTGCCCAGATCCGGCAGGTCCATGCCGTCTTCCCAGACCAGTCCCTCGGGCAGGTCGGCCGGGGTCTTGAACTGGAAGAACTTCGGGAACTCCCCCCTGGCCACCCGGGCGTCCACGTCCGCCTGGCTGATCTCGCCCCGTTCGATCTTTTCCACGAGCTCCGGTGGAAGTGACGGGAAGCTGTCGAAATGCGCCTGCATGTGGGCCCGCATGGCCGCGCCACGATCCGCATCCGGTGCGGTCTCCGTCTGCTCGGAACCGCCGCAGGCGCCCAGCGCGGCGAGCAAACTGATCAGCACCAGCCGTGCGGCACTGCCGAATAGAAAATCGGGTGAGCTGCTCGTCATGTAGTCCTCATCGATAAAGCGTGAATTTGCGGGGATCGAAGGCTTCCCGGATGGCCTCGCCGATGAACGTCACCACGGCGAGTATGAACACCAGCGCTACGAAGGCCGAGGTGACGATCCAGGGAGCGGTAGTCAGGTTGGCAGTGCCCTGCTTGAGGAGCTCGCCGATACTGGGCGTCGGTGGCGGCAGCCCCCAGCCGAGGAAGTCCAGCGCCGTGATGGCGGTGATGGCGCTCACCACGGTGAACGGCACGAAGGTCATCATCGTGGCGATGGTGTTGGGCAGGATGTGACGGAAGATCACCCGCGCCGTGCCGGCACCCAGCACCTGCGCCGCCGCGGTGTAGTCCCTGGCCTTTTCCTTGTAGGTCTCGGTACGCATGTAGTAGGTAAGACCCGTCCAGCTGAAGAGCACCATGATCACCAGCAGAATGGCAATCCGTGTACCGATGTCGAAGGCGCTGGGGATCACCGAGAAGACGATGATCACCATGTACAGGAAGGGGATGTTCGACCAGATCTCGATGATCCTCTGAAACAGGAGATCGAACACCCCGCCGAAGTATCCCATGGCACAGCCCACACTCACGCCGATCAGATAGGTGAGCGCGGTGAAGGCGATGGCGAAAAAGATGGCGGTGCGGAAGCCGTAGATCAGCCGCGAAAGCACGTCCCGGCCGGTACTGTCCGTACCCAGGTAGTGGTCCCGCCGGAAATCCGGCGCCTGGGGTTTGAGCACGCCGCCCAAGGCGTCGTTGAAATAGGGGCCCCAGGGAATCGGCGGCATGAGCACCCAGTCGTCGGTGCCTTCGAACCGTGCGGCCAGTGCCCGGTAGTCCACGGGAATGACGGCCTCGGTGCCCGTGAGACCGTACTCGGCGCCGAGCTTGACGTCCGCGTAGGTGGGAAACGTCCAGGCGCCCTGGTAGCTGACGATGATGGCGCGATCGTTGACCAGGAGCTCGGCAAACAGGGACAGAAGGGTCAGGACGGTAAGCAGCACCGCCGAGTAGTAGCCGCGCCGGATCTCCCGGAACCGTTTGAGCTTCTTGATTGTGAGCGGATTGAGCGCCATGTCCTGGAAACAGCCCTAGTGGAAGCGCACCCGCGGGTCGACCAGCGCGACCAGCATGTCGGAGAGAATGTTGCCGATGAGCAGCAGCAGGCTCGCCAGCAGCACGATGCCCATCACCACCGGATAGTCGCGGTCGAAGATGCTAGTGAGTCCCAGCAGACCGAAGCCGTCGATGTCGAAGATGGTCTCGATCAGAAAGGATCCACCCACCAGCAGCGTGATGTTCTGACCGAAGGTGGTGGCAATGGGAATCAGCGAATTTCTGAGCGCGTGACCCGACACGGCCTTTCTGAACGGCACACCCTTCGCCACCGCCGTGCGCACGTAGTCGGCCGCCAGGTTGTCCATCAGGTTGTTCTTCATCAGCATGGTGGTGACCGCGAAGCTGCCGATGAGATAGCAGATGAGCGGCAGGGTCGCGTGGTGCAGCACGTCCGTTACCTTGCCCCAGGCGGAGAGATCGTCGAAGTCGTAGCTGGTGAACCCACCCATGGGAAACCAGTCCACCTGCACCGCAAAGAAGAGCAGCAGCAGGGCACCGAGCACGTAACCCGGGACGGCATAACCGGCAAACACCAGCACGGAGGTGACGTTGTCCATGGTCGAGCGATGACCGATGGCCTTCACCACTCCCAGCGGAATGCAGACGATGTACGTGATCACCAGGCTCACCAGGCCGTAGAACAGGCTGATGGGAAACCGCTGGCTGATGACATCCCAGACCGGCTCGTTGTAGCGGTAGCTGGTCCCCAGATCCCCCTGCAGCACCTTGCCGAGCCACAGGGCATAGCTCTGGTACCAGGGTTTGTCGAACCCGTAGTACTCCTTGAGCTGCTGCAGCTGCTCTTCCGAGAGCGCCATCCCCTGACCGGACGTGCGCCTGCTCGAATCGCTCATGCTCGCCTGCTGAGCTTCCATGATGGCCCGCTCGAGTGGACCGCCCGGCACGAACCGGGTGACCATGAACACGAGCATCGTGATACCCAGCAGCGTGGGAATGATCAGGAGTGCGCGGCGAATGAAGTAATCGCGCATCGGGATTTGTGAAGTTTCTTTTACTGCTTTGATTTCCGGCGCCATTGGAGCACAACGGGCCGGAGGCCTCAAACCTTGCGTCCGACACTCTGTGAGCAGCTCGAGCCGGCTCGAGGCCCGACGCACCACGCTAGAGCATTGGCGGCAGTTGCAGGGTAAAGTGGCCCGCCTGGGGGATGCCGGCCGAGCGGCATCTCACGACAAGAGGAGCAGCCCATGACCCAACTCGACCTGACCAACGACGAGCTTCTGTCCACCACCCGTGCCGTGCGCAAGCGTCTGGACTTCGACCGGCCGGTGGAGAAAGACGTGCTCATGGAGTGCATGGCACTCGCCCTGCAGGCGCCGAGCGGTTCCAACGTCCAGGGCTGGCACTTCCTGTTCGTCACGGATCCGGCCAGACGCAAGGCCGTCGCCGATGTCTATCGCAATCTCTTCAACAACGTCTACGCGGGGAGTCCCATGGCGGCTTCAGCGCAGCACGCGGACGACCCCACCATGAAGGCGACCCAGGAACGGGTCATGGCGTCCGCTCAGTACCTGGCGGACAACATGCATCGGGCACCCGTGCTGTTCATCCCCTGCATCAGCGGCAGGGTGGACCAGGTCACGGGGGAGATGGCCAACGTCGGTCAGGCCAGCACCTTCGGCTCCATCATCCCTGCGGCGTGGAGCTTCATGCTGGCTGCCCGTGCCCGGGGACTCGGCACCTGCTGGACCACCATCCACCTCATGCAGGAACGTGCGGTGGCCGAGATCCTGGGCATTCCCTATGAGGAGGTCACCCAGGTCGCCCTGGTGCCCGTGGCCTACACCAAGGGTACCGACTTCAAGCCCGGGCCCAGAAGATCCATGGACGGCATCATCCACTTCGAAAACTGGTAATAGAAGCTCAGTCGATCTCCACCACTACCGGTGCGTGGTCCGAGGCGGTGAGACCGTCCTGCTTCTTACGGTAGTCGCGATCGATGCCCGCGGCCACCAGCCGCTCGGCAATGTCCGGTGTGCCGAGCACCAGATCGATCCGCAACCCCTGTCGGCGGTGAAAGGCGCCGCCCCGGTAGTCCCACCAGGAGAACACCTGTTCCTCAGGATGCAGGTGCCGGTAGAGATCGACGAGTCCGAGCTCGAGCAGTCCCTTAAACCGCACCCGCTCCTCTGCCGTGTGAAAGAGCCGGCCGTCACCCTGCTCACCCAGCCAGCTGTCCAGCGGCGCCGGGACGATGTTGAAGTCGCCACAGAGCACGGTGTGTGTGCGCGGCCGATCGGACAGATGCGCGAGCAGCGCATCGAACCACTCGAGCTTGGCCGGATAATCCGCGTGCTCCAGTGTCTTGCCATTCGGGCAGTAGACCGTGGTGAACTCGACCGCGCCGCCCGGTGCATCCACGGCCACCGAGAGCAGCCGCGATCCGAAGTCCTCCTGGCCGGGCAGGCCCACCTGCACCGGCTCCATCGGCAGACGCGACAGTACGGCAACCCCGTTCCAGCCCTTCTGACCGTGTGTGATGGCCTGGTAGCCGAGCTCCGCGAAAACGTCGTGCGGAAAGGTGTCATCGGTCAGCTTCAGCTCCTGCAGACCCACCACGTCCGGCGCACGTGCCTCGAGCCAGAGCCGCAGGAAATCGAGCCGGGCCTTCAGACCGTTGACGTTCCAGGTGGCGAGCTTCACCGGGGAAACCTCTTCAAAGCTTCCGGAGCTCCGGTGCCTCGCCCGTGCTGCCCCGGGTGATTCCGCTCACACGGGCATTGCGCGCGGAGGAGCGCGGGAACCGTTTCGACAGCTCCGGACCGGCCGCGGTGAGCCCACCATCGACCACGAGTTTCTCGCCCGTGACGAACTCCGCGTCGTCGCTGGCCAGAAACAACGCCGCACCGGCGATGTGCTCGCCCCGACCGTAGTCCGGCCACGGCTGCGCTGTGAGAAACGCGTGCCGGGTGCCTTCCGGATCGCCGAGTTCCGCGAGCGGCGTGGCGATGAAGCCCGGGCAGATGGCGTTGACACGGATCCGATCCGGCGCGAGCTCCACCGCGGCCGACTGGGTGAGACTGATCACCGCCGCCTTGGCGGCGGAATAGACCAGCGGACCGCCGTCGCCGGAGAGACCGGCAATGGAAGCCGTATTGATGATGGACCCACCCCGGCCAGCCTCACGCATGTGCCGCGCCGCGTGCTTGATGCCGAAGAACACACCCTTGGCCAGCACGTCGAAGGTGTAGTCCCAGTCTTCCTCGCGGGTTTCTGTCAGCGGCCCGATGGCCCCACCGACACCGGCATTGTTGAACAGAATGTCGAGACCGCCGAAGACATCCACGGCCTGGGTCAGCATGGCGGCGACGTCCGCCTCTTTCGCGACATCGGTGCGGACGAACGAGCAGGATTCTCCGTACCCCTCCGCCTCCAGATGCTCCATCAGCGCACGTCCGGTTTCCGCGTTGTAATCGGCGATCACCACGCGGGCGCCTTCGTGCAGGAAGCGCTCGACGGTGGCGCGTCCCATGCCGCTGGCGCCGCCGGTGATGACGGCCACTTTGTGTTGAAGTCTCATGGCATCGGTCCTCCTCAGGCAGAGTGTAGCCCACCAGCGGCGAGACGCTCACGGGTCGATGGTGCTAGTCTCGAGGCAGTGATGAACCGAGCGATACAGGTCCGGCTTCCCCTCGTCTTCGCAGTTTCGGTCGGCGCCGCGCCGGTCGTTGCGATGGAATCTTCACCGCCCGCCGCTGAGCCTCCGAGAAACGTCGCCGACCGCATGCGCGATGGTGTCGACAACGCCCTGCAGCGCACGGTCAACCGGGTCGACAGCTTCTTCGCCACCAGTGACGAGTCCACCTTCAACGAGCGGAAGAACCGGCTGAGGCTGCGTCTGGAGACCGATTACCTCCAGCATCACGGCTGGGATGTGTCACCCAAGCTCAAGCTGCACGTGGTGCTCCCCGGTCTGAACGAGCGGTTGCGTCTGGTGATCAACGATGCTCAGGGATCGGACGATGCTGAGACGGCCACCGACGAAGAAGACAATGACGTGGCGCTGCGCTGGGTCGGCAGGCAGAGTGCGGCGCTTGGTTACTCGTTCGACGTGGGGCTGCGACTGAAGAGTGGTCATCTGGATCCCTTCGTCCGCGCAAACGTCGGCACGGAGTACGAGCTCGCTCGCAAGTGGGTGGGTCAGACCACCAACAGGCTGTACTACTACAGCCGAACCGGCTGGCGGAACGACTTCCGTCAGTACTTCAACCGCGGTATCGATGACGACCTGCTCCTGCGCTCTAGGACACGCGTTCAGTACTTCGCCCAGTACGGCTACAACCCCTTTTTCGAACAGAAGTTCTCTCTGTATCAGTCGCTTTCCGATACCAGGAAGCTCGCCTGGGAAGTCCTCTACCGCAAGCAGACCGCGGAGATGTCTCCTTTCGACGAGGACCAGATCCTGGGTTCTCCCCGGAGCAGCTACAACGAATTCATCGCCCAGCTCCGATACCGGCAGCAGTTCTGGCGCCCCTGGTTCTATGTGGAGTTCTGGCCCGTCGTCGGCTGGCCTGAGGAACGTAACTACGACACGACGCTGGCGTTCCGGTTCCGTGTGGAGATCAACGTCGGCAGTACGGGCGACCAACGTCTCGACGAGTGAGGCGGGTGGAAAAGAAAGTGCGAGGCGCGTACTGCAGAACCGCGCCCCGCAAGGACCAGTTTGTCGTCTTCCCTTGGTCTGATCGTTGTCGCGGGAAGCGGTTGGTTGTTGTTGTGGCCTCGGGTGCGCATTCTGCGCATCCACCACCGCCCGCGCCGGTTCCGGGAGGTCAACGACCGGTCAGCACGATCCGGATGTAGGCGCGTCGGCCGAACCGGCCGGTGAGCTTCGCGCCCAGATCCGCCAGCACCATCTGCCAGCCGTACTTGCGGCGCAGCGCCGACAGCGCACGCCGGGCGGACAAGGGCTCAACAATGAGCTCCGCCCGCGCTTCGTGCCAGGGTCCGAGCACCCGGCCGCGCACGTCACATATTGCCAGCCGCGCCCGGCTGCCATTCCTGAGTCGCTTCACCTTGCCCGCATCACCGGCTGAGAACACATAGAAGTCCGTATCGTCCGGCGCGCACCACACAGGTGTCGCGACTCCCTTCCCCGAACGCCGGAAGGTCTCCAGGCTCACATAGGGTGCGGTGCGCAACTGTTCGACTTCTGCCATGGACGCATCACCCGTCATGTCTGAACCTCCCGTGTCCCGCTGAGTCACGAAGTCTACAGGCGGACCTGCGCACCCAGGTTGTCCAGGAACCGATGCACGGCGAGCACGTCACCCATGGTGCAGAAGTTGCGCGATGCGTAAGTCATGACCGCACCTTCCGGCGGTTCACCTTCGAGCACCCGGGCAAAACGCGGCAAGGCGTCCATGAGCACACACAGCACCACCACCGCCTCCGCCTCCAGCGCGATACCGAGGATCTTCAGCGTTTCCCGCGCATCCTCGAACTGACGTGCCGCCACCGTCGCCTCGAAATCCGGGACGCCAAGCAGCCCGTCGACCTCGCGCAGCACCCAGGGCTTGGCCGCCAGGTGCGTTCGAATAGCGTCGTCGGCGAACAGCGCCGTGAGCCTCGCCGCTGCCATCTGCGGGAGGTCGGCCAGCAGATGCCAGCCGATCCGAAACAGCCGGACGAGGCCGGGCTCCTTCGAGAGCATCTGCTCCACGGCCGTCACCGCGTCTTCACGGTTGTCGAGCCATAGATCGTGGCAGGCACCCAGGTTGCAGGTGGCGACCACCAGGTTGGCGGCATCGGCCGATGTCAGGCGGTCGCCACACATGTCCACCCCTTCCATCACCAGGTTGGACAGGTAGGTGAGCTCGTCCATGCGTCGATCGAACACCTCGGCGCTGGACTGCAACCGTCCGAGGGCGACTCTGAGCCAGTCGGAGTCACGCACCTTTGCGTTCTCCGGGCCGGTGAGCAGCGCCACCGGCCGGACCTGGGCGCGGCGGTAGGCGGCAAGCTCCGCTTCCAGGCTGGCGAGCTCTGCCTGCTCCGTTGCGCTCAGCGTCTTCGACTCTTCAGGATCGCTGACCGACGGAGACTCATCACCATCGGTATCGGCGTTCGCCTCCTCCGCGTAGCTCCGGGAAGCCTGCAGCTGACTGCGCCGGCGGAAGTACTCCTGGGTCTGCAGGTCGTACGCGGTTTCTGCAGCGAGGGTGTCCACGTCCGCATCCTTGAGCGCCCGCAGGAAGGCGCCTGCCATGACCGAGGTCACGTAGCCCGCCGTCTCGCGTCCCTCCGCATGTGCATGGCTTGCATCCGCATCCAGCACGCCAGCGGTGTCGTCCTCACCGAACAGATTCAGCATCGAGTGCCGGAAGCTCAGTCGACCGAACACGGCTTCACAGAAGTCCGGGTAGTCGCGCCACAGCGCGGTCACCGACGTCTGCACCGCATCCCACTCGTCGTCCACCCGCACCCGGACAATGTAGCGGCCGATGGCGAGGGTGTGCTCGTCGAGCAGCCTCGGCGCCAGATCGTAATCCGCCACGACCAGCAGCCGCGAGAATACGAGCGCGCAGAAGTCGTCGCCGAGCTCGTAGAGCTTGTCCGCGACGAAACCGGTGCCGAGCCCGTTCCAGAGGTCGAGCCAGCGGAGCAGTTCGGCCACGGAGAGCTTGTCCGGATCGCCGGGACGGGCACCGGTCCAGAGGGTTTCGTCCAGCAGGTGGACGAGCTGCGTCTGAGAGACATGGGCGATCAATGGTCCCGCATCCTCCAGGCCGACGTCGTCCACCAGCGTCTTGAGCGTGTGTGGATCGATGGTCGGGACGAACGACGACAGCGCACGGCTGCCGCTCATGGATTCGATCAGGCTGCGGGCGGTGTGGTTGGACTTCGGCACGCTGGGGGTAGGCATGATGACGGTCCTCCATTGAGAGCTCGGGCATCAGCGGTGCCCGACTCCCCGACGGGCACCATGACGGGGTCGCGCACCTTACGCCTCGGGCCCTGCCGCCACAATGTACAAATTTTCGCCGTGGCGTGAGAAAATACGGGCACGTTTTCGGGAAGCTGTGTTCTGAAGCTCCGATTTCTAACCCTCCTCGGCGTTCTGCTCCCGCTCGTCTGTTCCGCTTCCGAGGTCGAGCTCGCGTCGGTCCATGCCGCCATCGGCGACCTGACGGACGGCCGACTGCTCTACGAGAAGCATGCCGACCGGGCTGTGCCCATCGCCTCCGTCACCAAGCTGATGATGGCCATGGTGGTGCTCGACGCCCGTCAGCCGCTCGACGAATGGCTGCCGATTCTCGGCTGGGCGGAGAAAACGGAAAAGAACGGCTACTCGCGACTCCGGGTGGACTCGGAAAGCCGCCGCGATCAGCTGCTGAAGATCGCGCTCATGTCCTCGGAGAACCTGGCTTCCCATACTCTTGCTCGACACTACCCGGGCGGCATTGACGCCTTCGTGGCCGCCATGAACGAGAAGGCCAGATCGCTCGGCATGACGCACTCGGCCTTCGACGACCCCACCGGGCTGTCCATCGGCAATCAGGCCTCGGCCGGTGACCTGTGGCGGATGCTGTCCGCCGCCTGGCGCTACGAGCTGATTCGCGCCTTTTCCACCACCTATCAGTACCAGGCGAGCTTCCGCGGCCCGCGCTACACCCTGGCCTACGGCAACACGAACCCGTTGACCGCCTCGAGCCGCTGGGACGTGCAGCTTTCCAAGACCGGTTATCTCAAGGAAGCCGGGCGTTGCCTCGTCATGGTCGCCGACGTGGACGGCGACGCCATCGGCATGGTGTTTCTCAACAGCTTCGGCACGAAGACGCCGATCGGCGATGCGGGCCGCGTCCGGCGCTGGCTGACCACGGGTGACTCGGGGCGGGTAGCGGGCCTGGCCCTCGACTACGAACGGGCCACGGTGCGCGCGCTCTACGGGGACGCAGACGACTGACGTCGCGGTCTTCGACTTAAGTCGAAGACGCCGACTGAAGTCGGAGGTCGACTGTTATAGTCTGACCGCCGGGTCGGGCAGGAGGGGAGCCATGCCGTATCTCGTGATCGTCAATCTCGCCGTTTTCTTCGGCGTCATGGTCGTGCTGTTCCGTCTCAGAAAGCCGGGGGTGGCGCTGTCACGGCAGATCCTGGCCGGTCTGGTGGCCGGTGCGATCTACGGATTCGCACTGCAGATCCTCTACACCGGCAACGCCGCCGTGGTCGCTGGCACCCTCGAGTGGACCAACGTCATCGGCTCGATCTACGTGAGCCTGCTGAAGATGATCGTCATGCCACTCGTGCTGGTGATGATGATCGCCGCAGTGGTCCGCATGCGTGACGTCGCGGCGCTCGGACGCATCGGCGGCAGCGTCATCGGCATCCTCATCGGCACCACCATGATCGCCGCGCTCGTCGGCATCCTCGTCGCGAGCGCCTTCGGCCTCAGCGCCGAAGGACTGACGGAAGGCGCCCGGGAGCTGGAGCGGGCGGAGGTGCTCAACCAGCGCTTCGAGAGCCTATCCGACCTCTCGCTCGCCGACATGCTGGTGCGCTTCGTGCCTGCGAACGTCTTCCAGGATCTGACCGGCGCGCGGGACACCTCCATCATCGCGGTGGTGATCTTCGGCATTCTGTTCGGCATCGCGGCCCTGGCCGTCGGCCGGGACAACCCGGCCCGCGGGGAAGCCATCGTCTCCTTCGTGGAGACCACTCAGGCCGTCGTCATGAAGCTCGTGCACATGATCATGGCGCTCACCCCCTACGGCATCCTGGCCCTGATCACCAAGGTGGTGGCGGGCTCCAACGCCGCGGACATTCTCAGCCTGCTCACCTTCATCATCGCCTCCTATCTGGCCATCGCCATCATGTTCGGTGTGCACGCGGGCCTGCTTGCCATGACCGGGACGAACGTCCTCGATTACTTCCGCCGGGTGTGGCCCGTGCTGACCTTTGCCTTCACGTCGAGAAGCTCCGCCGCCACCATCCCGCTGAACGTGGAAACCCAGGTGGAGGAGCTGGGCGTGAAGAGCTCCGTCGCCAACCTCTCGGCAACCTTCGGGGCGACCATCGGTCAGAACGGCTGTGCCGGTATCTATCCCGCCATGCTGGCGGTGATGGTCGCGCCCACCATGGGCGTGGACCCCATGAGCCCCTCCTTCATTGCGGCCCTGGTGCTCATCGTCGCCATCTCCAGCTTCGGCATTGCCGGTGTCGGCGGCGGTGCCACGTTCGCTGCACTGGTGGTGCTGCCTGCCATGGGTTTTCCGGTGACCATCGCCGCACTGCTCATCTCCATCGAGCCGCTCATCGACATGGCCCGCACCGCGCTCAACGTGAATGGCGCCATGACGGCGGGTGTGATCACCAACCGTCTGCTCGGTCAGGCCTCCGGTGAGGCGCCCGCCGCGCAAACCGGATGAAACGTCTGTCAGGTGCCATCATCGGCCTGGTGGCGATGGCCAGCGGCGTTGTCTATGTGGCCGGACTGCCGCTGTTCCGCGCAGCACCTTCCGACGCGGCACAGGTGGTGCTGCTGCACGGTCTCGGGCGCTCCGAGACATCCATGCTGATCCTCGAAAATGCGCTGGCAGGGGCAGGTTTCGAGGTGCACAACATCGGTTATCCATCGCAGGAAGAGTCACCGGACGCGCTGGTGGTGCGGATCACTGCAGCCATCGACGACTGCTGCGCCGACAACGGCCGCACGCTGCACCTGGTCGGCCACTCCCTGGGCGGGCTGCTGATCCGTGCCTATCTGGCGTCACATCATCCCGCCAACCTGGGTCGCGTCGTGCTCATCGGCACGCCCAACCACGGCAGCGAGCTGGCCGATCTGGACGCCGGGCTGCCGGCCACCCTGCTGGAGATGGCGGGACCTACGGCAGGGATGCTTGGTACCGGGCCGGACGACTTTCCCGCCTCCCTGCCGCCGCCCGACTACCCGGTAGGTGTCATTGCCGGAACCCGGGATGCCGTGGTCACCAACCAGTGGCTGCCACTGCCGAACGACAGCATGGTGTCCACTGCCAGCACGAGACTCGACGGCATGACGGATTTCGTGACATTTCCGGTCACCCACTGGGGCCTGCGCAACGACGGTGACGTGGCTCGGGCCGCCATTACCTTCCTGAAGGAAGGTTCGTTCCCCCGCTGATCGACCGTTCGAGCGCCACGGCGAGCCCATCGAGCATCGCCGACCAGGCCTGCCTGGCGCCGTCGACATACTCGGCCCATTCGGGCTGCAGCTGAGTGGTCAGGGTGACCTCGCAGCCGTCACCCGAGCCCTCGAACGTCAGCGTGACGACGTCCTGCTCGGCGGCAACAGCCGGGACCCCATAAGAAAAGACCAGCCGGTTGGGTCGCGCGATCTCGAGATAGCGTCCGTGGTGCTCCACGTCGCCTTCCGGTCGCCGGTCCGTCATGACGAATACCCCATCGGTACGCGCATCGACGTCGCAGCGAACGAGCGGAGCGGCGGAGGTCGTAAAGATGAAACGGCGCAGCACTTCCCGATCGAGCCACCCGTCGAAGACCGCGGCCGGTGGCTGCGCAAAGCGTCGGCTTACCCGCACCGTCAGATCATCTTTCATCGAGCCTCTCCGATTGAGCCCCTCGCGACGAACACCGCAAGATTCGTCAGGCAGGTTCGTCCGCTATCCGCAATACTCCACGCATGCACCCGGAAAACCAACCGCAGGCATCGACATCCGACCACAACGCGCGGCAGGCTTACGCCGCGCGCATCGAGCGGGTAGTGGACTACGTCAATGCGAATCTCGATGGCGACCTGTCGCTGGCGACGCTTGCCCGGATCGCGAACGTGTCGCCCTTCCACTTCCACCGCCAGTTCCGAGCGTGCACGGGCATGCCGGTGGCTAGGTTTATCCGCCTGCTGCGGCTGCGCCGCGCCGCGCTGCTGCTCGCGTTCAACCCGACCCGCTCGATTACCGACATCGCGCTGGCGTCCGGCTTCGACAATCCGCAGTCGTTCAGCCGCGCGTTCAGACAGATGCACGGTCTGTCACCGGCCGGCTTCCGCCGCTCACCCCGCTGGGCGAGCGCCGAGCTCGTGCCCGCCATGGCCGCCCTGCAGGAGACCCAAATGAACACCGAAGTAGAGATCGTCGACTTCCCCACCACCCGTGTGGCCGCAGTGCCTTATCAGGGACCACCGGAACAGGAGCTGACCGCCGTCATGCGGCTCGTCGCCTGGCGTCGCGAGAACGGCGTGCCGCCCGATCGCGGCATGACGCTCGGCATTCACTACAACGATCCCCTGTCGACCCCGGCCCATGAGTACCGGATCGACGTCTGCGTGAGCTACGACGGTGAGATCGGTCCCAATCCGCACGGCGTCGTGTCCGGGGAGATTCCCGGCGGACGCTGCGCACGGATCCGCCACCTCGGCACCCGGGAGTACATCGCCGAGGCCGACTGGATCTACCGAGACTGGCTGCCCGGAAGCGGCGAGGTGCTGCGCGACTTTCCGCCGTTCTTCCACTACGTGAACGTGGGGCCTGACGTGCGGGAGGATGACATGATCACCGACGTCTATCTGCCACTGGTCTGAACCGGTCCGGGCAGCCGCCACGCGCGGCGCGTTCGCCCGTGCCTGGGACTACGTGTGCAGGCATTCCCTCCCAGGAGACACACCGGCGTCGCCTCAACGACGACTACGATTGTCCAGACGACGAATCCTGGGAGCCAGGTCTGTGATTCGAGCAAACCGATCCTGGCGGCGGCCTGGGCCGCCGCCAGGACGCACGTCCCGTCAAGCGGCCTTGCCGTGCTGCATCTGGTGGACGTCGACCGCCGTCAGCGCGCGTCCACCGATGCCCCAGTCACCTTCCTTGACGTCCTCGATCAGCACGAAGGTAACGCCGCGTAGGTTTTCTCCTTCGACCTCAACCATGGTGTCCGTGAGTTTACGGATGAGCTCCTTCTTCTGCTCGGGCGTAAAGACGTTCTCGATCAGCTTGACCGTGATGAGTGGCATGATGTTTCTCCTGTGGATTTGCCGTTACCGCATCAGTATTGATGCGACGGATCAACGGTAGTCCGCGTTGCTTTCCTTTTCTGCTCCGCCAGGAGTAGTATCACGCTACGGAATCCGTAGCGTCTCGCTACGTGCTCGATAGTGAGGAGTGCACCGTGGAATACAGGCAGTTCTGTCCGGTTTCCAAGGCTTCCGAAATCCTGGGAGAACGGTGGACGTTTCTGATCGTTCGCGAGCTGCTGATGGGTGCTCACAGGTTCAACGAGCTGCAGCGTGGTCTGGCGTCCATATCACCAACGGTCCTGACCAGGCGGCTGAATGAGCTCACCTCCGACGGGCTGGTGATGAGGAAACGAATCCCCGGCCAACGAGTTTATGAGTATCACCTGACCCTAGCCGGTAGGGATCTCGAGCCCGTGATTCGGGCGCTCGCTGGCTGGGGGATGAAGTGGGCACGTGGACGGATGACAGATGCCGATCTGGATGTCGAGCTGCTGATGCTCTACCTCGAACGCAGCATTCACCCGGACAGGCTGATCGGCGATGAAACCATCGTCTGTTTCAGCTTCACGGATCTCGCGCAGCTGAACCGGTGGTGGCTGATCGTCCGGGGTCAGAGTGTCGAGGTCTGTCTGGACGACCCGGGCAAGGAAGTCGACGTGCGTTTCGACGTCGATCTTCGAACCATGGTCGAGATCTGGATGGGCGACCTTTCCTATCGCGCGGCCATACGGACCGGCAGGCTTAAGCTCTGGGGACCTTCTGCTCTGACGAGGAGCGTCACCGATTGGATGTCGAACAGCGCCTTGGCAGACGCGCCTTCGGCGGCAGGGATCTGACGTCCCGTTCGTTCAGAAGCCTGGTGTGCTCGCCCACAGCACGCAGGTCGCGCGCAGATTGTCGAAAGGCCTTGACGTCGATAGCGACTCGTCGGACATTCACCACCCGAGACCCGACAGCCGGTTTCCAGCCCCCCGATCCGATGCCTTTGTCAGGTCCCGGTCGAAATCGCGGGTGTAGTTCAATGGTAGAACCTCAGCTTCCCAAGCTGATGACGTGGGTTCGATTCCCATCACCCGCTCCACTGATCAATCCCCGCGGGAGGAGACCCATGCGTTCTCTTTTTGCCGTGCTGCTCGTCATCATGCCCCTGCTGTTTGCGGCGTCGCCTGTCAGGGCAGCCGACGGCTACGATCCGGTCAGTACCGGCACCACCGAGCTCTACGGTGACGATGTCGTGATCAAGGTGCTCGTCGAGGCCGCCAACCTCGGCAGCAGTGACGTGGAGGTGGGCGAGATCACCTTCGCGCCCGGCTCGAAGAGCAGTGGCCACCGGCACGGGTCCATCGAGATCTTCTACGTCGTCGACGGCACGCTGGACCACATCGTCAACGGTGAAAGCCACCCGCTGTCACCCGGTATGGTCGGCATGGTCCACCCGAGCGATACCGTCACCCACGAGGTGATTGGCGACGAGCCGGTCCGGGCCGTGGTGATCTGGGCACCCGGTGGGGAAGTCGACCGGTTGCGGCAGGTCTTTCCCGAGCGTCCCGTCGAATGACCGGTATCCGCGCACCCCACCGTAGTGCGCTGCGGGCATCAGCCTGACTCGCCGAGCCGGGTTTCCAGCGCCAGTACCCGCCGCGTGGTCTCCAGCACCGAGTCCGGATTGAGCGACAGCGACTCGATGCCGAGCCGCACCAGGAACTCGGCCACCTCCGGATAGTCGGACGGCGCCTGGCCGCAGATGCCCGAGTAACGGCCGTTACGCTGCGCACCCTGCACCGCCAGTTCGAGCATCTTCATCACCCCCGGATCCCGCTCGTCGAAGTCGAAGGCGACGATCTCCGAGTCCCGGTCCACGCCGAGGGTGAGCTGGGTGAGATCGTTGGAGCCGATGGAGAAGCCGTCGAAGTGCTTCGCGAACTCGTCGATCAGGATCACGTTGTTGGGGATCTCACACATCACGTAGATCTCGAGACCGTTCTGCCCGCGGACGAGCCCTTCCTCCGCCATGCTGGCGAGCACGGATTCCGCTTCCGGCACGCGGCGGCAGAAGGGCACCATGATCTTCACGTTCGTGAGGCCGAAGTCATCACGCACGCGTTTCAGCGCCCGGCACTCCAGCGCAAAGCCGTCCCGGTAAGCCGGATGACCGTAACGGGATGCCCCACGGAAGCCGAGCATGGGATTTTCTTCGACGAGCTCGAAGTCGTCGCCGCCGGTGAGCGCTTTGTACTCGTTCACCTTGAAGTCCGAGAGCCGGATCACCACGGGCTTCGGGTAGAAGGCGGCGGCGATGGTGGCCACCCCTTCCGCCAGCCGGGTGACGAAGAACTCCGCCGGCTCTTCGAAGTCCGCCGTCGCCTCCGCGATCCGCGCCCGCACGTTCGGGTTCGTCACACGTTCCGGGTGGGCGAGCGCCATGGGATGGATGCCGATGTATTCGGTGATGATGAACTCGAGGCGGGCGAGTCCGACGCCGTCGTTCGGAATCATGGCCGCACGGAACGCCACGTCCGGATTACCCACGTTCATCATGATCTTCGTGCGGGGCCGCTCCAGCGTGTCCAGCGCCGTCACTTCCTTCTCGAAGGCGAGCTCGCCGGCGAAGACCTTGCCCGTCTCGCCGCCGGCACAGGTCACCGTGACGATCTGCCCGTCGGTGATCCGGCGCGTGGCGTCCTCGCTGCCGACCACGGCCGGAATACCCACCTCCCGGGCGACGATGGCGGCGTGGCAGGTCCGGCCGCCGCGGTCCGTGACCACCGCCGCCGCCTTCTTGATCACCGTCCCCCAGTCGGGCGCCGTGGTCTCGGCGACCAGGACGTCTCCCGTCTGAAACCTTGTCAGATCCTTCGGATTCGTGATCACCCGCGCCGGGCCCACGGCCACCGCGGTGCCCACCGCCCGCCCCGTCACCAGCGGCTCGCCGCTCTCCTGCACCCGATAGCGGACCAGCTGATTCGGATCCTGCCGGGACGCCACCGTCTCCGGCCGGGCCTGGACGATGTAGAGCTCACCATCCATGCCGTCCTTGGCCCACTCCACGTCCATGGGCACATGCCGGCCTGCCAGGCGGCTGTAGTGATCTTCGATCACGAGCGCATACCCGTTGAGGGTCAGCACCTCCGCGTCGGTGAGCGAGAAACGATGCTGCAGACGCTCAGGGGTCGGCTCGTTGATCGTCTCGCTGCCGAGGCGCCTGCGGCCACAGACCATGCGCAGCCGCTTGGAGCCGAGCTTGCGGCGCAGCACGTACTCGTGCCCCTGCCGGAAGGTCGCCTTGTGCACGTAGAACTCGTCAGGGTCCACCACCCCCTGCACCACGTTCTCGCCGAGCCCGTACGCCGACGTCAGCAGCACCACGTCCGGATGACCGGACTCCGTGTCGATGGTGAAGATCACGCCGCTCGCCGCCAGGTCCGCGCGCACCATCTTCATCACCCCCACGGACAGCGCCACCTTCAGGTGATCGAAGCCGAGATCGTGGCGGTAGCGGATGGCCCGGTCGGTGAACAGACTCGCCAGACAGTGACGGCAGGATTCCAGCAGCGCCTGGGAACCGGAAACGTTGAGGAAGGAATCGTGCTGGCCGGCAAAGCTCGCCTCGGGCAGGTCTTCCGCCGTGGCCGAGCTGCGCACGGCCAGGCGTACGTCGTCACCGTACTCGGTCTGCAGGGCCTGGTAGGCGACCTCCACGGCCTCGGCCGCCGCTTCGGGAAACGGCGCCTCGTAGAGCAGCTCCCGGCAGTGGCGACCGGCATCGGCGAGCGAGGTGACGTTGGTCACGTCCGTACGGGCGAGGATCTTGGTCAGCGACCGGCGCACACCGGGTGCGTCGAGCAGCTCAAGATAGGCGCGGGTGGTGAGCGCAAATCCGTTCGGTATCCGTACTCCTGCCGCGGTCAGCTCCCGATACATCTCCCCCAGTGAGGCATTCTTGCCGCCGACCAGCGGCAGGTCCCGATGGTCGATGTCCTTGAACCAGTGGACGTAGTCCGTCTCTCTGCTCATACGCGTCGTCCTGCCCCTGCCCCGTACCCTGCTCCATGGGTGATACTCACCCGCTACGGTCAATCACCCAGCCAGGAGATTATGTCATGCGCATCGGCATGCCGAAGGAGATCAAGCCGGACGAGCACCGGGTCGGCCTGGTACCGGCAAGCGTCCGGGAGCTCGTCCACCACGGCCACGAGGTGCTGGTGGAACGGGGTGCGGGCACCGTCATCGGCCTGCTCGACGAGGACTACCAGCGCGCCGGCGCCAGCCTCGCGGAGGGCGCCGAGGCGGTGTGGGCAGGCGCCGACATGATCGTCAAGGTCAAGGAGCCGCAAGCGCCCGAGGTGGCCATGCTGCGGGAGGACCAGATTCTCTTCACCTATCTGCATCTGGCGCCGGATCCCGCACTGACCCGGTCGCTGATGGCGACCGGCGCCATCTGCATCGCCTACGAGACGGTGACCAACGCCCGCGGCGGCCTGCCGCTGCTCGCGCCCATGAGCGAGGTGGCCGGACGCATGTCCGTCCAGGCCGGTGCGCATTGCCTGGAGATCGAGCAGGGCGGCCGCGGCATGCTGCTCGGCGGCGTACCGGGCACCCTGCCGGCCAAAGTCGTGGTGCTCGGCGGCGGGGTGGTGGGCAGCAATGCCGCCCGGGTGGCGCTCGGTATGGAGGCGGACGTCACCATCCTGGACCTGTCGCTGCCGCGGCTCTCCGACCTCGATCTGCACTTCGGTCCGGCGCTGAACACCGCTTTTTCCACCGTCGACATGGTCCACGAGCTGGTGGCCGAGGCCGATCTCGTGGTCGGAGCCGTCCTGGTGCCGGGCGCCGAGGCGCCGAAGCTCATCACCGAGGCCATGGTGCGGGACATGAAGAAGGGCTCCGTGATCGTCGACGTGGCCGTCGATCAGGGCGGCTGCGCCGAAACCACCCGGCCCACCACCCACTCAAACCCCACCTACACTCTGCACGAGGTGGTGCATTACTGCGTCGCCAACATGCCGGGCGCGGTGGCGCGTACGTCCGCGTTCGCGCTCAACAATGCCACCCTGCCCTTCACCCTGGCCATGGCGGACAAAGGCGTGCAAGCCGCGCTGCGCGATGATCCCCACCTGCTCGCCGGACTCAATGTCTACCGGGGCCAGGTGACCTACCAGGCAGTGGCCCGCGCCACGGACCAGCCCTACCAGGACCCGCGCGGCCTGCTGGGCGGCTGATCGTCAGGCAGGCGTGTCGCGTACACTCGACAGGAAACGTCCCCAACAGCAACAACGACCAAGGAATCACTCATGACGCTTCGACCACCCCGTTTTCTCGCCGCCCTCACACTGCTGCTGCCGGTGGGGCTCGTGACCGCACCTGTCGACGCCGCCGAGTACCTGACCTCGGAGCAGACCGAATCACTGGGTCTGCCCTTCTCGGATGCGGTGCGCGCCGGCGACCTGCTGATCCTCTCGGGCCAGCTCGGCAACCTGCCCGGCTCCCTGCAGCTGGCGCCCGGCGGTATCCGCGCGGAGGCACGTCAGGCTCTGGAGAACGTGAAGCGCATTCTCGAGGCCAACGGCTCCAGCATGGACAAGGTGGTGAAGTGCACCGTGATGATGGCCGATATCGCCGAGTGGGGTGCGTTCAACGAGGTCTACGTGACCTACTTCCCCGGTCACAAACCTGCCCGCAGCGCCTTTGCCGCCAGCGGCCTGGCCGCCGGTGGCCGGGTGGAGCTGGAGTGCTGGGCGGAGGCCTGATCCGTCGGCCTGGGACCAGTCCCGTTCCAGTCGACGGGATGATCGCCAACGGTTTGCGATGACCGGAACCTTCTGAGAACCTTTCCCCTTTTCACCACTCTGGGGAAGCACCGGATGTACCGGATCCGATTCGACCGGGCGCACCTCTCGCGCGCCTTTTTCCTGATCGTGACGACGACCGTCGCCCTGACCGGCTGCAGCCGGGACACGGAGGACGCCGCACCGGCCGCCAAACCCGGCGTCACCGCGGATCTGGTCCTGCGCGGCGGCACGGTCGCCACCGTCGATCCGGCCATCGGCACGGCACAGGCCGTGGCCATCGCCGGCGCCGCGATCCTGGCGGTGGGCAGCAACGAAGAGATCTCGGCCTACATCGGTGACGACACCGAGCTGGTAGAGCTCGGCGGGCGTTTCGTCATGCCGGGTTTCATCGAGGGCCACGGCCACTTCATGGATCTCGGCCGATCCAAGCAGATCCTGGATCTCAACGGCGTGGCGAACTGGGACGAGATCGTCAACATGGTCGCCGTGGCGGTGGATCAGTCGGAGCCGGGAGAGTGGATCTTCGGCCGCGGCTGGCACCAGGATAAATGGAACCGCGTCCCGGAAGACGCGGTGGATGGGGTGCCGGTCAACACGACGCTGAACGCGGTTTCGCCCGACAATCCGGTGCTGCTCGAACACGCCAGTGGGCACGCGACGTTTGCCAACGATGCCGCCCTTGCCGCCGCGGGCGTCGGTGACGACACGCCCGATCCTGCCGGTGGAACGATCGTAAGGGACGCAGATGGCAAGGCGACCGGCCTGCTGCGCGAATCCGCCCAGGACCTGCTGGGCAGTGCTCTGAGCGCCTACGAAGCCCGACTCACCCCGGAAGAGCGCGACGCGCAGATGCGGGAGCAGGTCTTCCTCGCCGGTCAGGAAGCGCTCGCCCATGGGGTGACGTCGTTTCACGATGCCGGGTCTTCCTTCGCGACCATCGATTTCTTCAGGCGTCTGGAAGACGAAGCCACGCTGCCCGTCCGTCTGTATGTGATGGTCCGCTACGAAAGCAACGAGGATATGGATGCCATGCTGGACAGGTACCGGATGCTCGCCGAGGACAACGACTTTCTCGCCGTTCGGTCCATCAAGCGTCAGATCGACGGCGCTCTGGGGGCACACGGCGCCTGGCTGCTGGCCCCTTACACCGACCTGCCCAGCACGTCGGGTCTCGTGCTCGAGCCCGTGGAGGACATCGAGGCCACTGCAGACATCGCGATCAGACACGGGTTTCAGGTGAACACTCACGCCATCGGCGATCGGGCCAACCGGGAAACCCTGAATATCTATCAGCGCGCCTTCGAGCGCGCAGGCGTCGACGGCAGACCGCTGCGCTGGCGGATCGAGCATGCCCAGCACATCGACCCCGCCGATGTGCCCCGGTTCGCCGGCCTCGGCGTGATCGCTGCCATGCAGGGCATCCACTGTACCTCCGACGGCCCCTGGGTACCCAGCCGTCTCGGGGAGGAACGGGCCGGGCTGACCTCCTATCCATGGCGGGATCTGATCGATTCCGGCGCGGTGATCGGCAACGGCACGGACGTCCCCGTGGAGCTCATCGATCCCATTACTTCCTATTACGCCTCCGTGTCGCGCATGACCAGGGACGGCACGCGATTTCATCCCGAGCAGGTGATGACCCGACAGGAGGCGCTCGAGAGCTACACGATCAACAACGCCTATGCGGCCTTCGAAGAGGATCTCAAGGGATCACTCACACCGGGCAAGCTGGCGGACCTGGTAGTGCTTTCCCAGGATCTGCTCACCGTGGCGGAGGACCAGATTCCACAGACCCAGGTGGACATGACGATTCTCGGCGGCGCCGTCGTCTACCGTCGCCAGGGAGACTGATCGCCCGGCATCCGGAGTGCGCTTTCACGTGACAGGGAGTCCAACGTGAAGATCGACAGGAAATGGTTCTACGCGGCAGCCGGCGTTGCTATCTACGCGCTGGCAGGCTTCCTGCTCGCGCCGTGGCTGCTGAAACGGTCCCTCGTCAGCACCCTCGATGAGCGGCTGGAGCTGAACGCGACACTCGAGTCGCTCGCCATCAATCCGTTCACGCTGACCCTGACGGCCGACGGACTGTCTGTGACCGAACGCGACGGCGCGCCGCTCCTCGCGTTCGAGCGCCTGTTCGTCAACTTCGAGCTGTCGAGCCTGTTCCACTGGGCGGTCTCCTTCGACGAGGTGCATCTGATCCGACCTGCGGTGCACTTCGAACGTCTGAACGACACCGAGAACACACTCTCGGGGCTGGCCGACACCTGGCGCCGGACGGCAGAGTCCACAGATTTGGAGCCTGCCTTGGAAGCCGACGTGAACGAGTCCACGGAAGGTCTGTTCCGGCTGATCGTGTCCGACCTGCGCATCGTCGAAGGCCGGTTGAGCGTCACGGATCGCTCTCGAACGGAACCGTTCAGCACCGAGTTCGGGCCCATCAATCTGGCGGTCACCGACCTGTCCACCCTGCCGGATGACAGCGGTACTCAGCAGGTGACCATCCACACCGAATCCGGCGCCGAGCTCGCCTGGACCGGCGGCCTGGTCGTGAACCCGCTGTCCGTCACCGGCAATGTCACCATTCGGGGTGGTTACATGCCGCTGGTGTTCCGCTACTTCCGCGACGAGCTGAACCTGCCCATCGGCATCGAAGGCGGAGAGATCGATGCCAGGCTGGACTACACCGTGGCGCTCGACGACCACGGCGAGCTCTCGGTGCGGGTGGAGAACCTGGCAGGCACCCTGAGCGGGGTCACCGTCACTCAGCCCGATCATCCACCGGTGCTCGAGCTCGATACGTTCTCCGTGACCGGTGGAAGCTTCGCCTGGCCGGCGCAGATCGTGCACGTGGACGATATCCTGGTCGCCGGCCTGTCCATCGATGCCTACCGGGCGGCCGATGGCAGCTACCTGCCGATGCCCCCGGGTTCATCAGAGGAGGTGCCAGCCGAAACGGCGGCAGCCGATCAGGACGAGGCGATCGAACCATCTGCCACCGACGAAAGCGATGCCCTGGCCGGCTGGTCGCTGACAGCCGACACACTGCGGCTGACCGGCTGGGCAATCCGTCACACGGACGCCACCCTGGACAACGGCACGCTGGCAGTCTCCGATCTGAATCTCACGTTGTCGGATCTGAGCAATGCGTCCGGCCAGGCAATGCCGCTGGCCCTGGATCTCACACCGGCCGTCGGTGGCCGGGTGGTCCTGAACGGGCAGCTGACCGCGCTGCCCCAGGCGACGTTGAGCGCCGAGGTCACCGCTGAGGAGATCCCACTGGCCATCGCTCAGCCTTATGTGGACCCGATCGTGCATGTCGGTATCGGCGACGGCCGGCTGTCGCTCGCCGGACAGATCACGAGCAGCGAGGCAGAACCCCTGCTCTACGATGGTGACTTCCGCATCGCGGACCTGAGCCTCACCGATCGGCTCCAGGACGAGCGCCTGCTCGCGTGGCAGCTGCTGAGCGTGGATCGTCTGCGGGCGAGACCCGCGTCTCTGGAGCTGTCGACCCTGACCATCGATTCGCCCTATGCCCGCGTCGAGGTGGAACAGGGCGGCCGGACCAACCTCGATCGGCTGATAGTCACCGAAGCCGACGACCCGGCGGACGCTGAAACAACCGGCGGCGCATCTGCTTCGGAGCCTGCACCGGCCCGGCAATTCCTGCTCACCGTCGGCGAAACCCGCATCAGCGACGGCAGCGCGCACTTCGAGGACCTGAACCTGCCGTTACCCTTTCAGGCGGACATCACCCATCTGGCAGGCAACCTCTCGACGCTCGCCTCGAACAGCAACGCCCCTTCCCGGGTCGCCATCGAAGGACAGGTGAACGAATACGGGCGACTGAAGATCACCGGCAACCTGCAGCCCTTCTCCCCCATCCGCGGCACCGATGTGGAAGTGGCCTTCAGCAACGTCGAGCTGCCACGCATGTCTCCCTACACGATCAAGTTCGCCGGTCGACGGATCGCCGACGGTCGCACGGACCTGACCCTCACCTACAAGGTGGTCGACGGCAGGATGAATGGTGATAACCACCTCGTCATCCGCGACCTGCGCCTGGGCGAGAAGGTACCTCACCCCGATGCCATGAACCTGCCGCTGGACCTCGCCGTGGCGCTGATGAAGGACCCCACCGGTGTCGTCGACTTCAATTTCCCCGTCAGCGGCTCTCTCGACGATCCGCAGTTCAGCTATTCAGGCGCGATCATGAAGGCGCTCTCCAACCTGATCCTCGGGATCGCAGCCGCACCGTTCAAGCTGCTCGGCGCCCTGGTCGGTGTCGCGCCCGACGAGTTCGAGCACATCGCCTTCGAAGCCGGCCGTTCGGATCTGACCCCTCCTCAACGCGAGGTGCTGGCAAAGCTGGCCGCCGCGCTGGCTCAGCGGCCAGAGCTCAGCCTCGCGCTCACCCCGGTTTCGGACCCGGACAGCGACCGCCTGGCCCTCAAGGAAGCGCAACTTGAGGCGGCGCTCGAAGCGCGCCTGGCCGCGGACGGCGACACCCGGGCCATGATCGGCGAACGGCGCCTGAAACACCTCGAAAAGCTCTACGATGAGGCCGGACAGGCACCGGACCGCGCAACCCTGAAACTCGAGTCGAGCCCGCCCGACGCCGAAGGCAAGCCAACCTTCGACCCGCTCATCTACACCGAGCGGCTTCGCAGCGCGCTGGTCGCCGCCGAGCCGGTACCGGACGAAGACCTGGCGGCGCTCGCCGGTCAGCGGGTCGAAACGGTCCAAGAGGCGCTGACCGGTGCGGTGACGCTGGCGCCGGAACGATTGACCCTGCGACCCGCAGAGACGGAAGGCGCGGACAAGGATGGACGGGTCCTCATGCCGCTCGAGGTCACGGCACGTGGCTCCGCAGCTCGAACCGATACGGGGGAACGATGACAAAGAGACGGACGCCAAACAGAACCTCCCGGTCGTCGGGCGCCGTATTCCGCCAGGCACTCGCCGAGCTCGGATCGGTTACCGGCACACCACCGGTATCGAACGACATCCGCTTCGGCGCCCGGGCGACGGGCCTGGACACGCCTTTCAGGGCTGCCGAGGCCGCCGCCGCAGCCCTCGCCGCCGGTGCCGGGATTGCCCGCGATCTGGCAAGGCGCAACGGCGGTAAGCCAGGAGTGATCGAGCTCGACAGCCGTCATGCGGAAGCGTCTCTCACGAGCTTTGCCTACCTGCGCTTCCTGGATCCGAAGCGCGGCCTTGGTCCGCGACAGCCCGGGGAGGCCAGAACCGCTGCGGCCGGTTTCTATCCGACCCGCGACGATCGCTGGATCTACCTCCACTCCGGCTTCCCGCACAACACCCGGGGGCTGCTGACGCTGCTGGGTGTGCCGGACGACCGCAAGGCCGTCGGCCGCGCCGTCAGGCGCTGGCGCGCGGCGGAGCTGGAGGACGCCATTGCCGAGGCCGGCCTCTGCGGCGCCATGGTGCGCAGTGCATCGGAGTGGGACGCGAGCGCTTCGGGCCGTCTCCTCGGCAGTCGTCCCGTGGTCGAGATCATCCAGATGGGCGACAGCGATCCGGAGCCGGTGCCCGGCTCCGCAGAACGGCCCCTGGCCGGCACCCGGGTCCTCGATCTCACCCGCATCCTCGCCGGGCCGACCTGCGCCCGAACCCTGGCGTCCTACGGTGCGGACGTGCTGCGGGTCGGTTCCGAGCACCTGCCCAGCATCCCATTGTTCGTCACCGATACCGGATTGGGTAAGCGGGCCTGTTATCTGGATCTCGGCAGGGCCGCAGACGCCCGCCGTCTGAAGCGCCTGATCCGCCAGGCAGACGTCTTCTCCCAGGGATACCGCAGCGGTGCCATGGAACGCCTGGGGTTCGGTGTCAGCGACGTGGTCGGCATGCGACCGGGCATCGTCTACGTGTCCATCAACTGCTATGGCCACGAAGGCGCCTGGCGGCCGCGCCCCGGCTGGGAACAGCTGGCCCAGACGGTGACCGGTATGGCGGCGGCACAGGGCAGGCACCTGAAGCAGCCGGCGCCCACCCTGCTGCCGGCAGCGGTCAACGACTACACCACCGGCTACCTGGCCGCCGTGGGTGCACTCGCGGCGCTGGCGCTCCGGGCCGAGCGTGGCGGCAGCTACTGGGTCCGGGTATCGCTGGCGCGCACCGCCATGTGGGTGCGGTCGCTGGGTGTGCACGCGGCACCTCGACCCCGGCCGGTCACGGCGTCCGAGATCGGCCGCTGGTCGGCGGAGATGGACTCGGCCTGGGGGCCGCTCGTCTACCTCCGACCTGCCGTTTCCGCAAACCGACTCGACATCTGCTGGGACCGCTCCCCGTCGCCCCTCGGCGCCGACCGGCCCGCCTTCGTCAGCTGAGCACCCGCGCGCGAGTGCGCGCCGGCCCATCAGACGTGCAGGCGGTTCGGTCGCGAGTGTCGCCACTCCGCGAGCAGGGTTCTGAGCGCGCTGACGAAGGCCAGTGGCTGGTCCAGGAACAGATGGTGCTGGGCTTCAGGAATACCGACGAAGGGTACCGACTCGTCGAGCACCCTGAACATGTAGTCCGCCACCTCCTGGCTGAACAGGTAGCTGTCCTCACCGTAGATCACGCCCACCCGGCACTTCAGTCGCGCCAGCTCTTCATGCATGTTGGTGTCGAAGGCCATCTTGCGGAACAGCCCGTCGTCGAACTTCCAGGTCCAGCCGCCCTCCGTCTGCTTCAACGAGTGGCGGCCGATGTAGTCGAGGATGAAGCCGTTGGAGCAGTCCTGGGGTGGCATGAGCCGGAACCGGCCGAGGGCCTCCTCGAACGTCTCGTAGACCCGCTTCGGCTTGATGGGTGAGCGACGGGGGTCCCGTTCCCATTTGAAGTCCGGCGGGCGCACCGCGGAGTCCACCAGCACGATGCCCGTCAGCCTGTCGTTGTGCAGCAGCCCCGTTTTCAGCGTCACGAAGCCGCCGAAACTGTGGCCGACGACAATGGTGTCGTCCCCGAAGCCGGCATCCGCGGCCACGCCGATGACCTCGTCCGCGAAGAGCTCGGGCGAGTACCGCTTGCGGCGGCCGCTGTCGCCGGCACCGGACAGGTCGAGCGCAACCACCCGGTACTCGCGGAGGAAGAACGGTGCGATGAACGTCCACCAGTGCGCATGCGCGCCATTGCCGTGCACGAAAATCAGGCCCGGCTTCTCCTCGGCGCCATCGACGTCGTCCGCTTCGTTCCACGACAGGTAGTGAATGGCGACACCGCCCACTTCCACCGTCCTGTCCTCATAGGGCACTTCCAGCGCCCGATTGAACCACCCAGGGGCGTGCGTCAACATGTTGTACCTCAGTAGGAAGTGATGACCGCCTTGCCGATGACCTTGCGCGCCCGGATCAGATTGAGCGCCCTGGCGGTCTCCGCGAGCGGCAGGCGATGGGAGATGTATGGCCGGATGCTGCCTGCCGCAAGCAGTGACAGAAGCTCTGCATTGTTGCGGGCAGCCCACTCCGGATCATGACGGGACAGCGCGCCGATGGTGAAGCCGATGAGCTCCGCGTCCTTGATCAGCAGGTGGTTGGTCTTGGCCAGCGCCGGTCGGCCGCTGGTGAAGCCGACGATGAGAATGCGACCGAACGGCGCGATGCAGCGCATGGACTCGTCGAAGACATTGCCACCCACCGGATCGTAGATCACATCCGCGCCGCGGTCGCCGGTGAGCGCCTTGACCTGATCGCGAAAACCACCGGTGTAGTCGATGGCGTGATCCGCGCCCATCTCCAGAGCCACCCGCCGCTTCTCCTCGGTGCTGGCCGTCGCAATGACCGTCGCACCCAGATACTTGCCGAGATCGACGGCGGCGAGACCCACGCCGCCCGCGGCACCGTGCACCAGCAGTGTTTCACCTTTTTTCAGCCGGCCGCGCTGCAGCCCGTACAGACCCGTGGCGTAATTGGCCCGGAACGCCGCCGCCGCATCGAATCCCACGGTGTCCGGCAGCAGGGTGGCCCGGCTCTGATCGACGAGCACCTGTTCCACGCATCCACCCGGGCAGAGCACCCGATCTCCCACGGAAAAACCGCGCACCGACTCACCCACCTCGGTGACCACCCCCGCACCCTCGCCGCCGACGATGAACGGCAGTGACGGTTTGACCTGGTACTCCCCGGCCACCATCAGCACGTCGGTGAACGCCACGCCTCTGGCGTTCAGCCAGACTTTCAGCTGCCTGGGACCTGGCGCACCGGGTGGGTCGATCTCACGGACCACCAGGTCATCCGGAGTGCCGAGCTTTTCGCAGAATACGGCCTTCATGGTGCCTCGCTGTCAGCCCGCCGCCTTCAGACCCTGATCGGCGAGCAGCGCGTCCGCCGTGGCGTCCCGGCCGCGGAACTGCCGGTAGACTTCCTTCGCTGGCAGGCTGCCACCGAGACCCAGCACGGTGCGCCGGAACCGGTCCGCCACGTCGATGAGCGCGCTCTCGTCGTCGAGTCCCGCTTCGCGGAACGCGGCAAAGGCATCGGCGGCGAGCACCTCCGCCCACTTGTAGGAGTAGTAACCGGCTGCATAACCCCCAGCGAAGAGATGGCCGAAGGCCGGCAGCTGGGTCTCATCTTCCAGCATCGGCATGACGACGGTTTCCTTCGCCACGTCCTGCTCGATCTGAAACGGCGTGCGGTCGTCGTTGACGCCCGGCAACCCGTAACCCTGATGCAGCGCCATGTCGGTCTTGCCGAAGTGGAGCTGCCGGAGCGTCGCCGTGCCGACCATGAAGTTGCGGCTCGCCAGGATGCGGTCGATGGTCTCGTCGTCGAGCGGCTCTCCCGTGTCCACATGGGCCGTCATGGCCTTCAGGAACGGCTTGTGTTCCATCCAGTACTCGTTGAACTGACTCGCGAGCTCCACGGCATCCCACTCGATCAGGTTCAGCCCCGACGCACCGCCTTCTTCCACATCGGTGAACATGTGCTGCGTAGCGTGGCCGAACTCGTGAAACAGGGTGCGCACCTCCTCCAGCGACATGAGTGCCGGTTCGCCGTCTTCCGGCGGGCGCCCGTTCATGACAAACAACGCCACGGGTAGGCTGGAGGTCTGACCCGCTGCGGCCAGGGTCCGGTTCCTGCCGACCACGGTGTTCATCCAGGCGCCGCCGCGCTTTTCTCCGGGTCTGGCGTACGGGTCCACGAAGAACCCGGCGATCACCTCGCCGTTGCGCAGCACCTCGTAGAACGTGACGCTCTCATCCCACACCGGCACCGCACCCGCTTCCACCTGACGGATACACAATCCGTAGAGGCGCTCGGTCAGCGAAAACAGACCTTCCAGAACCCTGGGCATCTGGAAGTAGGCCCGCAGCGCTTCCGAGTCGTAGTCGTACTGCTCCTCCCGGAGCCGCTCGGAAACGAACGTCACGTCCCAGGGCTCGAGCCTGTCTCCAAGGTCGTGGCTTACCAGATACTGCTCGAGCGCGTGCCGATCAGATTCCGCGGCAGGACGCGCGGCCGCCTCGAGCTCGTCGAGCAGCGCCCATACCGCCTCCACCGTGCCGGCCATCTTGGCGTCCACGGACAGCGCCGCGAAGTGGTCGAAACCAACAAGCCGGGCTTCTTCCTGTCTCAGCCGCAGCATCTCCTCGAGAACCGGCCGGTTGTCGAAACCCTGCCCTGATCCGCGCTCCCGGAACGCGCGGTAGAAACGCTCCCTGAGTCTCCGATCCTTCGCAAACTGGATGACGGCAGAGTAGTTCACCCCGTTGACCACGAAGTGCCAGGGTCCGTTTTCGACCGATGCCTCCTGCACGCCGTCTTCGACAGCAGTTCGTACCGCGGCGGCAAGCACCGGTGCCGGCACGCCGTCGACCTCCGACCGTCGCGTCACCACCACTCGGGCGGTCTTCTCTTCTTTCACCAGGTTGGTCTGGAAGTCGTTGCTGAGTGTCGACAACCGCTGCTGAATCTCCTCGTATCGTTCCCTGGCCGCGCCGACGAGGTGCACACCGGACCTTTCCATACCGCGGATGGATTCGGTCAGCACCCGCTGGCGCGCCGGACCGAGGCCGGCGAAGGCCTCCGAATCGCGAATCGCGCACAGGGCATCGAACAGCGGGCGGCTCTGCGCCATGCGGTTCGAGAACGCCACATATCTCGGCCGCACCTCGTCGTAGGCTGCCTGGAGCGCATCGGAATACTTGACGCTGAGCAGGTGGTTGATCCCGCCGAACAGCGCACCGAGCCTGAGCTGCATCTTCTCGAGCGGCACCATCAGCGCCTCCCACGTCGCCGGCGCGTCCGCTTCGAGCCGGTCGAACTCCGCTTCGGCCTCTTCGAGCAGCGCTGTCGCCGCGGGCACCACCCGCTCGGCCTCGAAGGCCTCCCACAGCGGCAGGTGGGTAACGGGACCCAGGCTGGCCGTCGCTTCCAGCAGGGCGAGCGCTTCGGAACTGGTCATCGACACGGATCTCTCGTGGCAGGTCGGGGCCCGGCATTGTACTGAATCCCGGTGAGACCGGGGGAGATGAGGTCGTCCAGCGGCTGCCATGGTGCTCCGCGACCTGCTCTCCCGCTTTCCGAACCGTTTTCGATAGCGTCCTTCCAACAGACGCTTCGAGCCTCACGCAGTGTGACACCCTTCACACTTGCCGGGCAGGTTCATATCGCGCTTACACCGTGCTGAGAACTGTTAGGCTGTAAAGCGACCGAAGATACCGGAGCATCGTCAAGTGCTTAGCGTTGACTGATCGATGCTCGAAGATCCCAACACCCTGCTCTCACCCACGCTGATCGGAGCCCTTGCGGTAGTCGCCGTGGTCTGCTTCGTCGTCGGCCGGCTCAGCAGCTCGGGAGCGAAAAAGCGTGAGGAAGCGCTGAAGCGCGAAGTGCTCGACGCCAAGGCCTCCGTCCCTCAACTCGAGTCCGGCATTCGTAACCGGGATCAGCAGATCACGCGTCTGCAGGAAGAGATCAACGACCTGAACGACCGCAGCAACGATCTGCTTCGCCGTCAGGACCAGCAGAACAACGACCTGCGCCGTGCCCAGCGAGAGGTCAAGAACCTCACCTCCGAGCTCAACGCCGTCCGCGGTGTGCGCCGCTCCGACGACAACATCGTCATGGACGGATTCGAGGACGAGGCGGCCGGGGAGCCGGGTGATTCCGCCCTCACTACGCAGCTGAAGAAGACCGAAGCCCTCTACGAGAAGCTCAAGGGTGCGCTCATCAAGCGGGACGAACGTATCGAGGAGCTTGAGAACCTGCTGCAGGGGCAGGGTGAGCAGCCCGCCAGACCGGATCCCATCATCCACGAGGAAGTTTCCAGCACCGAGCTGAAGCCACTCGAGGACAAGATCAGGGAACAGACCGGCGTCATCGAAGCGCTGCAGGAACAGGTCTCGGAGCTGCGCAGAGAAAAGGAGATGCTGGAGGATCTGGCCAGCCGCCGCAGCAAGTCGAACAGGGCGCTCAAGGACGCCACGGCGGAGATAGAAGCCCGGGTACCGGAGCTCGAAAAGCAGATCGGCGAGCGCGACCAGACCATCACCGCCCGCGAAGCCTCCATCAAACGCCTGCTCGGAGAGGTGGAGACCGCCAAGGCGGATATCACCAGCCGCGACAGAACCATCGAGACGCTGAACGTCGATCTCGAAACCAAGACCCGGCTCGTCGAAACCAGCGAGCAGCGCGAGAACGCGCTCAAAGCCACCATCGCCGCCCGGGAGGAACGGATCGGATCCCTGGATCAGGAACTCGTCACCACCCTCGGCGTGGTGCGCTCCCTGGAGAAGGATCTGGGCACGGCCAATAGTCGGATCACCGAGCAGCAGGCCGCCGTGGAACAGCTGAATACCGAGCTCGCCAGACAGCAGCAGGCCCAGGCGTCGCTGACGGGCACGATCCGCGACCGCGACTTCAGGATCGACGCCCTGACCTCAGACAAAGAGGCCCTTGAAAAATCCCTTGCCGAGGCCCGCGAGGCGACACAGAGCGCCGAACGTACCGCAGAAGCCGTACGTCGGGAAGCCGCGGACAGCCAGCAGCTGTTCGAGAAGCACCAGGACGCGGTGGCGTCCGAGAAGGCAGTCGCCGAACGGGAAACCAAGGCGCTCAAGCGGGAAATCGAAGATCTTCAGTCAAACCTCAAGCAGCATCAGCAGTGGATGGAAAAGCTGAAAGTCTCGCTCGAGGAGAAGGAGAACCGCAGCCGGGAAAGCCAGCGCAAGCTGGAGGAGCTGCGCGCAGAGCTCGACCACGCGAACGAGCAGCTACGGCAGCGCCACGACGAGCGTCAGAACGCCGAAGACGCGCAGCACGAGCTGGAGCGCGAGATCGTTGCCCTGAAGTCCCGGGACGAGCACACCAGGGCGGAGCTCGCCGAGCACGCCCAGACCGTTTCCGTCTACAAGAGCATGCTGGCGGATCGGGACTTCCGGATAGAGAGCCTGGAGCAGGAGCTGCACGGCCGAATGCCGGCGGACGAAGGTCCGGAACGGCCAGCGGCCGTTGCCGAGCCTGTCGCTGAAACGACATCCAGCACGGCAGAGCAGCCTCAGACGACCGACGAACCGCCGGTAGTTGAGGCAACCCAGACGATTCCAGAGGCGGCCGCGTCCGTTGAAGCAGCACTTCAACAGGCAGAGGAGGCCCCCCCAGAGCCGGCTCCTGCAGAGGCCGCTGCTGCTGAGGCGGCTACTTCCGAGCCTAAGCCGATCGAATCGACGGCGGACGTTGGATCTGCAGACGCGGCCCAGGCGCTGCAGGACGAACAACCGGCAGTCAATGCCGTGTCGGAATCAACGTCGGAATCCGGCACGGAACCGTCGGCAGAGCAGGCGGCAATCTCTTCGAACCTTCCCATCCCCTGCCCACCGGAAACGACGGACGACGAGGACGAGCCTCGCGCCCAGCAGGCGGCAAGCTGATTCCATCTAGCAGCAGCTCAGGCGCTGACGACGGCGGGTGACGCCTCTCCACTGTCGGGACGCTTCGGCGGCGTCGCGGCCAGAAAGCAGAACGACCCCAGCACCGCGAGGCCGGCCAGCACAGCCAGCCCGACCTGATAGTTGCCGTAGGTATCGGCCATGATCCCGGCAAAGACCGGTCCACCCGACATGCCGAACATCACGATCAGCGAGGAGAATCCCATGATCGTGCCGAAGGAGCTCGGCCCGAAGTAGTCGGCTCTGAGCGCCACCATCAGCGGACCACGGGCACCCCAGGCCACGCCATGCAGCACCGCGAACGCGAGCACCATGGAAAAGGAGGTGGCATAGGTGACCAGCAGCAGCCCGGCAGCATGCGCCACCATGCAGGCGGTGCAGATCAGCCGCTTGTTCAACCTGTCGCCCAGGTAACCGCCACAGAGCTGGCCCACCATCTGGAACCCGGTGAGCAGCGCCACCACACCGCCGGCTTCCACCATGCTGTAGTGAAGCCCCTCGGTCAGGTGGGCGATCAGGTGGACCATGACCGCCGAAACCGTCAGCAGGGCCAGCGCGTGACCCAGCGAGATGAGCCAGAACGACGGCGTCCGCATGGCCTCCCGTGCGGTGAAGTCGCGGTATGAATGAGCCGGATGTGCCGCTGCAGTGTCGGACTCGGCCGGCCGGGGCGGCTCGCCGTCCGGTAGCTCACCATGATCCTCGGGGCGATGGCGGATCAGCTGCACCAGCGGCAGACCCACCACCAGCACCAGCACCCCGGACAGCAGCGCCGTGGTCCGCCAGCCGTAGGTGGACAGCAGCAGGATCACCAGGGGTACGGACAGACCGCCGATGGAGAACCCGAGCTGGGAGGTGGCGACGGCCTTGGCCCGATGCCGGTTGAACCAGCTGACGATGGAGACCATCAGCGTCGCGAACCCGCCCAGGCTCGATCCCAACGCGATCAGCACGAAGCAGAGATAGAACGTGAGGAGTGAATCCACCCGAGAGAACAGCATGAATCCGACGCCGAACATCACGGTGCCGACGGTGAGAATGCGACGCGGACCGAGTCGGTCCACGAGCCATCCCTGCAGCGGTCCGAGAATGCCGCTCTCGATCCGGGTGAGTGCGAACGCACCGGCCACAAGCGCCTTGCTCCAGCCGAACTCGTCGAGCAGGTACACCATGTAGGCACCGTAGGACTGCATCCACAGCACGCCGGCCAGCCACTGCACGCCCGCCGAGGCGGCGACGATCCACCAGCCGTAGAAGACGTGGCCCCGCGGCCGGAACATCCGGTTCAGATTGTCGGTCAGCGCGCTCACGAAGGGCAGGGATGATACGCGAGGCGGCTCGGCGGTGGCGATTTTCCGCCACGCTCTCGATCCCGGGATCCGATCCGGGACCCGGCTCCGGGTCAGACGGGTACCAGCGCCACGGCGACGGCGGTGTCCCGTTTGCCGACCAGCAGCTCGATGATCACGTCCCGCCAGCCGTACTTGGACCGCATCAGCCGGTTCACCTCGGCGGCCACAGGCGGCCGGGTCTCGGCACGATAACGCTCCGTGCGGGCGCCACGGGTCAGCTGCACGTCAGGTTCGGCCACCAGACGTCGATACCAGCCCGAATCCGGTCCAGCGCGCAGGTATTGGGTACCGTCGATGTCCACCACCCACAGGCGTGTGTCCTTCGGGCCGTCCGCCGTTCGGGTGGTCAACACCACCACCTCCCCGGTCTCGGATGCGACGATCTGCGCGACCAGCACCAGTACCACCAGTCCTGCCACCGTCGCCAGCACGTAGAGCAGATAGCGCATGAGTCGTTTTCTCCGTTCGTCACCGATGAGGCATGAAGTGCAAGCCTACCTCGTTGATTGTTTAATATCAAACTGTTTTAAATTGAACCTTTAACCCGTATGCTGGCGGCATGACAGCAGCCACCCGGAAAAGGAAAGCCGCCGCCGATCCGGCTGCGGCGTTCGAGTTCTTCAACGAGATTGGCATCATCGGCCAGCTCGCCGGCAACACCATGGAACGATCGCTGCCGCACGGTCTCACGCAGTCGCAGTTTTCCGTGCTGAACTGGTTCTTCCGCGTTGACGACGAAGCCACCCCGGGGCGGCTGGCACGTGCCTTTCAGGTCACCGGCGGCGCCATGACCAACACCCTGGGCAAGCTGGCCGCCAAGGGCTTCGTCAGCGTTCAGCCGGATCCGGACAGCGGCCGCAGCAAGATCGTCCGGCTGACCCCGGCCGGCCGGCAGGCCCGTCTGGACGCCATCGCCGCCACCGAGCCGGCGCTGCTGGCCTTTCTCGAGCAGTTTCCGCGTCAGCGGCTGGACCGGGTCATGCCTTTGCTGCGCGCGGTGCGGGCTTATCTGGACGCCGCCAGGGACTGATCAGCCGCGATCGGCTTCGGCACCGGCCAGCCACTCGAGAATCTCGGCGCGGTTGCCGTCCAGGTGAGGCGGAGGAGAAAGGGTCTTCGAGCCCTCGATGTCGCCGCTGAGCGCCACGGTCCGAACGCCCGGAGCGCCGTCGAAACATTGTGCCCGGGCCGCCGCCTGGGCGAAGACCCCGGCCATGTCGTTGACGAACCCGAACGGCACCTTGCGCTCGGTCATCGCCGATGCCACCTCGCCGGCCGTGAGCGTGCCGATCCGTTCGGCCAGCTGTGCGTTCAACACATCCCGATGAAGTACCCGCTCGGCGTTGCTTGCAAAGCGGGGATCGGTGACGAGCGTTTCGAGACCGAGCGCACCTGCAAAGGCCGCGAACTGGCGTTCCGTACCCACCGCAACCACGAATTCCCGGCCATCGCGCGTGTGGAAGATGTTGCCGTAGGGCACGATGTTCGGATGCTCGGACCCCATCCGCCCGGGCACGACGCCGGCATGCAGGTAGTTGCTGGCCTGGTTCGCAAGTGACGCCGTCGCCGCACTCAGCAGCGAGGTGGCGAGATAGCTGCCGCTGCCCGTCCGTGCCAGCTTCAGCAGTGCCAGCAGCAGCCCTTCCTTGAGCTGGTGCGCTGCCAGCAGGTCCATCAGCGCCACGGGCATCTTGACCGGCGGCCCGTCCGGTGTGCCGTTCATGAATGTGAACCCTGCTTCCGCCTGGATGATGGCATCGAATCCCGGACGCGGATCGTCGGCACCGTACGCCGTGATCTGCAGGTAGATGAGATCTGCTCTGTGGGCGCTGAGGCTGTCGTAGTCCAGTCCGAACCGTGTCTCGTCTCCCGGCTTGTAGCCCACCACCACCACATCCGCGGCGAGCGCGAGCCGTCGCGCGATCCCGCGGTCCTCTTCATCACCGAGATCCAGGGCGATGGACGCCTTGCCCCAGTTGGCGCTGGCGAAGTACGCGGTGACGTCGGAGTCCCGTGATTCACCGCTCAGATACCAGCCCCGCGTGGGATCGCCGGTACCCGGCGGCTCGACCTTGATCACCCGCGCACCGAGCTCCGCGCAGAACTGCCCGACCAGCGGCCCCGCCAGGACGTTGGCGAACTCCACCACCACCAGACCGTCGAGCGGTCGTACTTCCCTGTCCGTCGCGTCAGTCACCGTCCGTGTCCGGGCCTTCCAGCAGGAGCGTTCTGACATCGCTCTCTATGGTGTCCGCGTGCAGATAGGAAACGCTGTAGATATTGCGGATCCGCAGGTTGCGGTCGATCAGGTAGACGCGCAGCAGATGGGAGATGGTGCCGAGCGGGTTGCCGTCAGCGTCGACGTCGCGGATCACCCACTGGTCGTAGCCCTCGAGAATCGGATCCAGATCCGCCCGCCCGGACGTGGTCAGGAACCGCCACTGCAGACCTTCACGCTGATACGGCGCGCCGTAGGCCCTCATGACGTCCGGGGTGTCGTGATCCGGATCGAACGAAACCGAGAGCAGCCGCAGCCTGTCACCCAGATCCTTAGAGGCGGCGAGCTTCCCGGCCACACGGTTGAAGACGTGGGTTGCCAGCGGACACCCGTTCACGTCCGAGCAGGTCGTGTAGATGAACGACAGCAGCACGAGCCGGTCGCCCATGAGGTCGTGCAGCGCGAGCTCGTGACCCTGTTCGTCCAGCACGCGGCCTTCCGGTGCGTCGCCCAGCGACGGCAGCGCGTAGCTGCCCGGCAGCGGTGCCTCGAACTCGAGATCCGCATAACCCGGCGCCAGCACCACCGGCTCGGCATGCTCGTGCGCCGCCTGAGCGAATCCGCCGGCGACGGCCAGGATCAGCGCGGCGCACCACGCCGATGCCGTCGTGCTGTCAGTCCGCGGTCGCAACCTTCGACGCGGCATTCGCCGGCGATTTCAGGCCATACAGTGCATAGGAGCCGAACCGCATCTGGTGTGGTGCGCCGAGCCCGGCCGCCACGAAGTCGATGCTGAACTCCGGCGTCAGCGACTCACCGTCCCAGTGATAGAGCTTGAAATACTGCAGGTCGGCGCCCGTGCTTTCCTGCTTGTCCCAGTTGGCGAGCAGCGACGAGGTGAAGTACACACGTTCGCCGTCCCAGCTCTGAGACACCATGTTCACCTGCTCACCGATCTGCTGCTCGAAGACCTGGACCGGCTTGAAAGGATCGCTGATGTCAAACAGCCGGACCATACCGTCATTCCAGGTATCGACCCAGAGCAGGTCGTCCTCCGCCGAGATGGAGATATCCACCGGCAGCGGAATCTTCGACGCATCACCGATGTCGGCCACGGCCTGCGCCTGCCACTCGCCGGCGTCATCCTCGTAGATCAGCCAGATCTTCGAGGTCAGCGCGGTGCTCGTAAAGCAGTAGTCGTTGTGCGCACCCCAGGCACAGCGGATTTCCAGCGGCGCGCCGGGCACGTCGAAAATCTTCTTCGGTTGCCGCGTATGCAGATCCCAGACCACCACGGTATTGCCGAACCGCTTCATCGCCTCCGGATCCGCCATCATGGCGCCCATGTTCATCATGTAGTTGTTCCAGCCCGTGAAGGACGACGTGATCATCACGTTGCGCCGAGGCAGCACCCGCACGTCGTAGCCGTAGCCGTCGGCGAACTGCCCGGACTTGACGGCACCGTCAAGCGCGTCGTCCGTGGGCATCCAGTGCGTGGCGATGTAATCGCCACTGTTGGTGTACTCCACCAGCGCCGTCCGGCCGCCGTGATCGGTATTGTTGGACAGCCCTGTGAGCATCATCCGGCCCGCCAGCGCATAGTTGGTATGCGGTCCGACCACGCCCCCGGAGCGCTCGACGAAATCATCGATGACCTTGTGCAGCTTCGGTGCCGCCGGATCCGTATGCACGTCGAAGATGAAGATGCGGCTCGTGTCCAGACCGCTCGCCCAGAGGAAGCGCCGGTCGTCCGTGAGCCCGGAGTGATGCGCCTCGTTACGGCCACCGACGGACACGCTGCTCACCACCTGACCGAATTTGGGCGAGGTGGGATTGACCGCCACCGTCACCAGCTTGTCCTGACCGTCGCCGACCCCTTCCATGCCGAGGGTCCAGATGTAGACGAAATCCTCCTGGCCGACGATCTTCGCCATATACGGCGACATGCAGGTCTCGTCGGCCCGCGCGGTGGCGAACAGCATCAGCAGCGCCGCGAGTCCCCAGATCAGGCGAATTCCGGATCGAGCCGAAGCGTACGGACGGTTCATGGTTTTTCCTCCCTCCTCGGTGGCAGGCTATGCTATCACCTCACAACACGGACCAGGCAACGATGGGCCGTCGCCATGCGAGACTGCCGACCAGCCGGGTCGTGGTGCTGCTGGTCGGACTGCTCTGGCTCGCTGCGGCGACGCCGGACGAGCCGCACACGCCCCCGCCGGGGCAGCTCATTCCGGGTGATCCCAGGGACGGCTACGAATCCGCCGGATTCCAGACCCGCTCACGCCAGCTCCATGCCGTTCCCGGCACACGCCTTGCGCTGGCGGAGCTGGCGGCGCAGCCACCCCTCGGCCTGCCGCCGTTACCCGATCCCCCCACGACGGACCTGATCGATCTGGGCCGGCGGCTCTTCTACGATCGCGGGCTGTCCGCCAACGGCACCCTCTCCTGCGGCATGTGTCACGTGCCGGAGCAGGCCTTCACCCAGAACGAGCTCGCAACGCCCGTGGGTATCGAGGGACGCTTCGTGCGTCGTAACGCCCCGGCGCTCTATAACGTGGCTTACCGTCCCCGGCTCTTTCACGACGGCCGGGAGACCAGCCTCGCGGCTCAGATCTGGTCGCCGCTGCTCGCGGGCAACGAAATGGGCAACGAAGATCGCGACAGCGTGCTGTCCCTGGTTGCCGCCGATCCGATCTATGGTCCCGCGTTCGACAACCTGTTTGCCGACGGCCTCACGGACGCCACCCTGGGCAATGCAATCGCCGCCTACGAGCGGGCCCTGCTCTCGGCCAACTCGCCATTCGATCGCTGGTACTACGGCGGCGATCCCGAGGCTCTCAGCCCGTCGGCCCGCCGCGGTTTCTTCACCTTCACCGCCGCGGGCTGTCACCGCTGTCACACCTTCAGCAATCGCCATGCGCTCTTCACCGACGACGCGCTGTACCGGACCGGCGTCGAGTATGCGAGCCGCCGGCGCGAGGCGAGTCCTGTCGACCGGTTACAGGTGGCGCCCGGCGTGGTGATTCCCATCCAGGTATCCGTACCGACACCCGACCGTGCGGACGATGGCGCCGAGGAGGTCACGGGCCAGGTGGCTGACCGCTGGCGCTACCGCACGCCGAGCCTGCGCAATGTGGCCCTCACCGCTCCCTACATGCACGACGGCAGCCTGGCCACGCTCGAGGCGGTGATCAGCTTCTACGACGCGGGCGGCGGCGACGACCCCGATCGGGAACCGTCACTGGCGCCGCTGGGGCTGACCGCGCTGCAGCGGGCGGATCTGATCGCGTTTCTTAAGTCACTCACCGGCGACAACGTGGTAGCGCTGGCCGCGGATGCCCGCAGCGTGCCCATCGGCGATCGCCGCGCCCGCCCCTGACAGGCTACCGGTGTGGAGTGATAATCCGACCTCGTATCGGGGAGGAGAGATGCGGGAGTCGGTGGATTGCTGCATCGTCGGCGGGGGCCCGGCGGGCATGGTGCTCGGCCTGCTGCTCGCCCGGGTGGGCCTCTCCGTCACCGTTCTCGAATCCCAGCCGGACTTCGACAGGGATTTCCGCGGCGACACCCTGCATGCGTCCACCCTGGAGATGCTCGACCAGATCGGCCTGGCCGACCGGGTGCTGGCCATGCCCCACGCCAAGCTCAGGCAGATGTCGATTCACGCCGGTCAGACGAGCTACCTGCTCGCGGACTTCGGCCGATTGCACTCCCGGTATCCCTATATCGCCATCATGCCCCAGTCGGAGTTCCTGGAGTTTCTCTGCGCCGAAGCCGGGCGCTATCCCGGCTTCCGCTGTCTGCGCCGTGCGCCGGTGACGGGCCTCATGGAGGACGGCGGTCGGGTGAGCGGCGTGCGCTTCCACCAGGACGGCAGCGAACGCGCCATTGCGGCGAACCTGGTCGTCGCCGCGGACGGCCGTTTTTCCAGGATCCGCAAGCTGGCCGGCATGCAGGCGCAGGAACGGGCGGCGCCCATGGACGTCTGCTGGTTCCGGCTGCCCCGCCGGGAGACCGACGGTCACGATAGCGGCGGCTTCTTCGTCGGCAGCGGACGCATGCTGATCACCATCCCGCGCGTCACCAGCTGGCAGATCGGCTACGTCTTCCCGAAAGGGGATTTCGGCGAGGTCCGCGCTGCCGGCATCGACGCGTTCAGAACCGCAATCGCCGACACGGTGCCCTGGCTCGCCGATCGCGTTTCGCTCATCGAAGATTTCACCGACGTCCACCTCCTGAACGTCAAGGCGGACTGCCTGCGTACCTGGCACCGTCCGGGACTGCTCTTCATCGGCGATGCGGCACATGTCATGTCTCCCGTAGGCGGGGTCGGCATCAACGCCGCCATCTCCGATGCGGTGGCGACGGCCAACGTGCTGGGTCATCCCGATCACCCCTGCCTGGCAGATGGCCCGCCACCTGAGGCGCTGCTGGCCGGGATTCAGCGCCGGCGTGAACGACCCACGCGGATCATCCAGGCCGTGCAGTCGCGGATACAGGACGTGCTCGTAGAACGCGCGATCTCCGGTCGGGAGTTCGAAGTGCCGGGACCGGTTCGGGCGCTGCTGGCCATCCCCGGTATCCGTCAGATACCCATCCGCATCTTCGCGCTCGGCGTGACGAGAGCCCGGCTCGAGCTGTGACGACGCCGGCGCGCGGCGCCGATCAGAACGTCGTCGGGACCCTGGATGATGCGTCGAAGAAGTCCTGGAAGTTCTGGTTGTAGCGGTAGAACAGGTCCTGCCGGTACTGATCGTCCACCGGGGAGTAGGCGATTCCCGTCGCTTCGGAGAGGTCCAGGCTGTTCAGGGTGTGATCGAGATCCGCCTTTCCGTTGGACTGTATGTTGTCGATCATGGACCGCCACAGATCCACCGGCATGCGGATGATGAAATCCGCATCCTCCAGATCCGCGAGATCCATCTGTTTGATCTTTGCGCATTCCATGCCGTCGAACTCGATCAGGTAGTGGTCACCACCGATGGAGAACCCCGCACGGGTATGGCAGGCACCGCCCCCGCCGCTGTGCAGCGAGCTGTCCGAGTTGTAGACCTTGCGCACCGCTTCGAACCACTTCTCTGATGGAAACTTCATGATCACGCCTTCCCCGACTGAAGGTTGCCAATGGCGCCAGAAAGCCGCACGGATTTCAAGGTTCGTCGGCCGGTATCGATGCCCAGCGCTCGAAAGGGCGCCGCACGAACCAGACCACCAGCGCGGCGATGAGCACCAGCATCAGCCAGCGCATGACGGTTACCGCGAATGGCGCATCGAGCACAGGCAGGGTCAGTTCGTAGGCGGCGAAGGTGTCCCAGCGTTCCATCAGCCAGTGCCATGCCGTGTGCGCAACCAGCGCGGACAGGACGATACCCGGCGCCCGGCCCGGGATCAGCCACCCGACCCAGTGCAGCACCGGCACCGCCAGCACCAGCACGAACAGCTGCCCGAACTCGATGCCGATGTTGAATCCCGCCAGTGAGACGAGCAGGTGTTCTCCGGCGAATGGCAGTGTCTCCCTGAGTGCGAAGGAGAAACCGAATCCGTGCACGAGCCCGAACGCGAAGGCTTCCAGCCATCTGCGTCGCAGCGTGGGTCGCAGGATGTTCTCCAGCGCCATGTAGAAGATCGATGCCGCGATCAGCAGCTCGACCAGCGGCGGGAACCAGGCTGCCTGCGGCACCAGGTTCAGCGCTGCTGCAGCGAGCGTCAGCGAGTGGGCGAGGGTGAACGCCGTCACCACCACGACCAGCGGCCGGATGTAGAGCACCGGGATGACCAGCACGAGCACGAAGAGCAGATGGTCCGTGCCGTCCAGCACGTGGGTAAAACCACTGCGGACAAACCGCACCAGAACTTCGAGCACACCGGGATCGAGGCTGATCCGGCCCGGATCCGTGAGAAAGACCAGGGACCTGACGTCGCCTTCCGGCCCTCGGGTCGTCAGCGCCGTCACGGTCCGCTGACCGAGCCGCGCGAAGCGCGGGTCCACCGCCAGCTCTGCAGAAGGACCGGCAGGATTCGGGTAGCGGAGCGCGACGTCCAGCAACGCCTGCGACCAGTACAGATCCACGGTCTCAGCCAGACGTTCCCCGGCCAGCGCCGTTCTGGCGGTCTCAAGTGTGTCGAACGACCTGTCACTCGGCAGCGCGATCCGCACCGCTTCGATGGAAGGAGACTCGAGCGGCCGACCGTCTGCATAAACGGTCATCGCATCCACGAGCCACAGGCGGGCGGCGGTGTGAAGCTCGGGTTCTACACTGCCGAGATCCAGATACCCGGGACCCCGCAGCGGAAAGTCCACATCGCGCATGGCGACCAGCGGCACCCGCAGCAATGCTTCGACCTGATCTCCTTCCGCCCACAGATACACCTGCACGCGCACGTCCGCCGGTATCTCGTGGGCACGCACCACCCCAGCGCCCAGGAGCCCGGCGAGCAGCAGAAGGCAAATCGGTCGCATGGTGATCCCCATCGCACCGGCAGCGGCAGCGCGTGCCGGCGGACCGAGTATACTGGCCCGCTGACGCCAACGAGATCTCTGGAGGGGAACATGAGTTTTCGGAACGCCCTGGTGGGTGGCGGCCTGCTCGTGGCCATCGTCGCGCTGGGCTACGGACAACGGCTGCTCGAACCGGCTGCGGATGCCGCCACGATGAAGGTGCCGGTGTTCGAGGTGGATCCGCTCTGGCCCAAACCGCTGCCCAACCACTGGATTCTCGGGATGACCATTGGCGTCGGCATCGACAGCCGCGACCACGTCTTCATCATCCACCGCCGGGAATCCTTCGACACACGGACAGAGATCGGCGCGGCCATGAATCCACCCACCGCCGAGTGCTGCGTGCCGGCGCCCAACATCCTGGAGTTCGACCCCGCCGGCAACCTGGTGAGCTCCTGGGGTGGTCCCGGAGAAGGCTACGAGTGGCCGAGCTCGAACCACGGAATCACCGTAGATCCAAGGGACAACATCTGGATCGGCGGCAACGGGCGTGGCGACAGCCACATTCTGAAATTCTCGAGGGACGGCACCTTCCTGGCCCAGTACGGCACGCCGGGGATGGAGGCGGATTCCAGCAGCACCGGGCACTTCGGCCGGGTGGCCAAGATCTCTTTCGACGCGACCGGCGAGGAAGCCTACGTGGCCGACGGTTACTCCAACAAGCGCGTGGCCGTGCTCGATGCAGGCACCGGCCAGGTGAAGCGGTTCTGGGGCGCCTACGGTAACAAGCCCGACGATGCAAACCTCGGCCCTTACGATCCGGATGCGCCGCTGGCGCAGCAGTTCCGCAATCCCGTGCACTGTGCCGAACCGTCCAACGACGGCCTGCTCTACGTCTGCGATCGGGTGAACGACCGTATCCAGGTGTTCAAGCTCGACGGCACCTTCGTCACCGAGAAGCAGATCGCACCCAGAACGCTGGGCGACGGCTCGATCTGGGACATCGCCTTCTCCCGGGATCCGGAGCAGAAGTTCATCTTCCTGGCCGATGGCGCCAACATGAAGGTCTACGTGATCCTGCGCGAAACACTGGAGGTGCTGACCAGCTTCGGCGACGGCGGCCGGCAGCCGGGCCAGTTCTACGCTGTACACAGCATCGCCACGGACTCGAAAGGGAACATCTACACCACGGAAACCTACGAAGGTAAGCGGGTGCAGAAGTTCCTCTACAAGGGCATGAAAGCGGTCAGCGCAAAGGATCAGGGCGTCGTCTGGCCGCGCTGATCAGTTGAAAGCGATCGGATGAAAAGGCGGGCCCTGCCCGCCTTCGTGCGGTCGAGACCCGGTTTCAGTGCGTGGTCTGCGTCTGCACGGTTCGCCAGACGCGTGCCGCCACTTCCAGCGCCTCGTGATCCACCTCCGGCACGGCAGCGAGCATTCCTTCGATGAACGCATCACCGGCACCTGCTTTCACCAGCCAGCAGGCAATTCCCTTGAACTCGCCCGCCACCACGTACTCCGCCTTGCGCTTCGGCGCATCGGGCCAGGTGCGCTTGATCACCCATTCCGGCTTGCCCTTCGGCGCGGGTGCCTTCAGGAACAGGCCTTCGCCGTCGATCGTGCCGATCTCCGTCCAGGTCTTGGCCCGCCGGTTCGCGGCGGCTTCCCAGGCATCGCTGCCGGTCAGGCCATCGAGCCATGCGGTGGTCGGCGCCACGCTCTTCCTCGCCGCAGCAGCCGGTTCACGCCGTTGTGAGCGGGCCGGTGGCGCGGCTTCCGTTGGAGCCGGTGCCTGCATCGGAGTCGAAGGCTCCGCCGGTGCCATCGGCTCCGCGTCCGCCACGGTCTCGATCTGGCGGGCCAGACGGTCGTGACCGCGGGAACGCAGCGCGCCCAGCAGGTAGGGCGAACCGTCCAGGCTCTCTGCCAGCCGGCGTACGCACTGCACGTTGTTGTCGATGGTTCCGCCGATGCCGTTGGCGTGGTGGCGACCGCGCTGTCGCCAGACGATCCGGCAGCGCCAGCCGTCCGTGAGCAGCTGGGCGTCCACACCGGGCCAGTTGAGTTCGAATCGGTCCATCTGAGCCTCATCCGTTGTCCAGTCCGTTGCAGTTAACGATCCGGATGAGCCTGCGTCTGCGCAGAGGGTCACAGCACGCGCCTGCGGAACCACGTCACGCCGGAACTGTGACCCCACACCGGTGTGTCGCGTCCGTGAGCGGGCGGCCAGACCACGGTGCCCTGTTAGACTCTGCGCATGACCACCTCCGGCGAGCTCGACGAGCTGGCCCGGACCATCCGGGAGCGGGCCCAGCTGCACGGCACCTTCACCCTGCGTTCGGGTGCGGTGAGCCAGACCTACTTCGACAAGTACCGCTTCGAAGCAGACCCCGCGCTGCTGCGTCGAATCGGTGAAGCCATGCTGCCCCTCGTTCCTGCCGATACGACGGTGCTTGCAGGGCTCGAGATGGGCGGTATCCCCCTCGTCACCATGCTCGGGCAGCTCACCGGCATGCCCACGGCGTTCCTGCGCAAGGCACCGAAAACCTACGGTACCTGCCGCTCGGCAGAGGGTGTCGAGCTCGAGGGTGAGCGGGTGGTGCTGATCGAAGACGTGGTCTCGAGCGGCGGGGCCATTCTCGACCAGCTGGCCCTGCTCCGCGCCGACGGGATCTCTCCTGCCACGGCGATCTGCGTCATCGACCGGGAAACCGGCGGCAGGGAAGCGCTGGCGGACCAGGGCGTCGCGCTCAAGGCGCTGCTCACCATGAGTCGCATCATGACCGTCTGAAGGGCGAGGCGGACACGCCTCCGTGTCCAGGCACATCACGTTAGAATGCGCGCTCACGACGAGACGGGAACTGCCCCATGCCTGATCAGCAATGCCAACGGACCCGGCGCAGGCCAACACAGAGCAACACGCCATGGGCCGTCCCGTTGAAACGCGCGCTGCTCGGACTCGCCTGGACGGGGCTCACGCTCGCCACCACCACCGCTGCCGCTTCCGAGTTCGCCGACGCAGCACCTGAGCGTCTGTCCGAGTTCATCCAGGTGAACACGGAGAATCCGCCGGGTAACGAAACCCGGGGCGTGGAATTCTTCGCCACACGCCTGGATCAGGCCGGTATTCCCTATCAGACAGCGGAGTCCGCGCCGGGACGCGGCAACCTCTGGGCCCGCCTCAAAGGTGGCTCCGAACCGGCTCTGGTACTCCTCAACCATATGGACGTGGTTCCCGCGGACCCCCGCTACTGGTCCTTCGATCCCTACTCGGGAGAGATCCGGGACGGTCACGTCTACGGCCGCGGTGCGCTCGACATGAAGAGTCTCGGCATCGCCCAGTTCCAGGCCTTTCTGGCCCTGCATGCCTCCGGCAAACGCCTGAACCGGGATGTCATCTTCGTCGCCACCGCCGACGAGGAAGCGGGTGGCGCCTTCGGCGCCGGCTGGCTGGCGACAAACCATCCGGAGATCTTCAAGGGGGCGGGCTATCTGCTGAACGAAGGCGGTGGCGGCACGACCATCGGCGACGACACGGTCTTCACCGTGGAGGTTACCCAGAAGGTGCCGCTGTGGCTGCGCCTAGTCGCCCACGGGAATCCCGGTCACGGCTCCACCCCGCAGGTGGAAACCGCCGTCACCCGGGCCCTGCGTGCCGGCAACCGGCTGGCGGAAACCCGCTTTCCACCCCGGGTGATTCCGGCGGTGCAGGACATGTTCGAAGGTATGGCGCCTTACCAGGATGACGCCATGCGGACCCGCTACGCGGACATCGTCAACGCCGTGCAGGATCCCGAGTTCATGACCTATCTGCAGCTCACCAACCCGGCCCAGCACGCCCTGCTGCGCAACACCTGCTCCCTCACCGGCATGACGGGTTCAAACAAGATCAACGTCGTGCCCACGGAGGCGATCATCGAGCTCGACTGCCGTCTGCTGCCCGACCAGGACCCGGACCGGTTCACCGAGGAGCTCAACGTCATCGTCAATGATCCCAACATCACCATCGAGAAGATCATGGGGTTCACTCCGGCGGTGAGCTCTGCCGACACGCCCCTGTACCGGCTCATCGAGACCGTGTACGAATCCTACTTCCCCGGAGCCGTCGTCGTGCCCGGGGTGGCCACGGGATTTACCGACAGTCACTTCTTCCGCGATCTCGGCATCGTCAGCTACGGCTTCGGTCCCTTCGTGGTGCCGGCGGCGGACCGCCGTGGCGTGCACGGCAACGACGAGCGCATCTCGGAAGAGAACATGGTGCGTGGCACCGAACTGATGATCGAGCTCCTGAACCGCTTCACGTCCCGCTGATCTCGAGGAGATGACCATGCACGGATCGCGTCGCCAGGAGTGCAAACGGCAACTGTCACCCCTGTTCGCACTGGTGGTCGGCACGTGGGTCACCCTGATGACGCCGCTTGCGAGCGCCGCCGCAACGCCGTTCGAAGCCATGGACGTGTTCGAGCTCGAGTGGGCAGGCGACCCCAACGTCGCCCCGGACGGGCGGACCATCGCCTACACCCGCAACGGCTACGACGTGATGACGGACCGTGCGGTGAGCCGTATCTGGCTCGTGGCGAGTGACGGCAGCGCAAGCCGACCGCTGACGGATGCGCCAGGCAGCCAGCCGACCTGGTCGCCGTCCGGCGATCGCATCGCTTTTCTGGCCAGGAACGGCGACGACGTTGAAATCTACATGCACTGGGTGGCGGACAACCGCACCGCCCACATCACCCGGCTGCCGGAGACCCCATCGCGACTCACCTTCTCGCCCGACGGCCGGTGGCTCGCCTTCACCATGTTCGAGCCGGCTGACGTCAAGCCCATGGCCGAGCCGCCCAAGGCGCCCGAGGGGGCGAGCTGGGCGCCGCCCTTCAAGGTCTACGACCACCTGGTCTATCGCGCGGACGGAGAAGGCTATCTGAAACCGGGCTTCACCCATGTCTACGTGGTGCCGGCGGAGGGGGGCACGGCCCGCCGGGTGACCAGCGGCGACTTCAACCACGAGTCCTACAGCTGGCTGCCCGATGGCAGGGCCCTCATCGTCTCCGCCAACAGGCGGCCGGACTGGCAGCGCGAGCCCCAGGACACGGACCTCTACCAGGTGATGCTCGCGGACGGCACCTACACCCGCCTGACGGACCGCTACGGCCCTGACAACGAGCCGGCAGTCTCACCCGATGGGCGCTATCTCGCCTGGACGGGTTTCGACGACACTCTGAGGGGATACGAGAACTCGCAGCTCTATGTCCGCAACCTTGTCAACGGCGAGACCGAATCCCTCACTGCCGATCTGGACCGCTCCGTCGCCGGGCCGGTCTGGTCCGAGGACTCGAGGGCCGTCTACGTCACCTACGAGAATGCCGGCAGCGGCACGATCGCCCGCGTCGAGCGTGGCGGCCGCATGCGCATACTCACCGAAGACCTGGGTGGCCTTGGCCTGTCGCGTCCCTACGCCGGTGGCGCCTTCGATGCGGCGCGCGGCACCGTCGCCTACACCCGCTCGAGCCCGGATCGTCCCGCGGAGCTGGCCGTGGTCCGTTCCGGCGATCCGCGCACGCTGACCGATCTGAACGGCGACCTGCTCGGCCACCGGAGTCTCGCCGAGGTGCGCGCGGTGCGGTTTCCTTCCAGCCTCGACGGTCTGGAAATCGAAGCCTGGATCGCCACCCCGCCGGGCTACGAACCCGGCCGGCCGTATCCGTTCATCCTCGAGATTCACGGTGGTCCGTTCGCCGCCTACGGTCCGCACTTCGCGAGCGAGATCCAGCTCTATGCCGCTGCCGGGTACGTGGTCATGTACGTCAACCCCCGGGGATCCACCAGCTACGGTGCGGACTTCGCCAACAGGATCCACCACGCCTACCCGGGTGGCGATTTCGACGACCTGATGTCCGCCGTGGATTATGCGGTGGAGGAAGGCTACGCCGACGAGGAGGATCTCTATGTCACCGGCGGCAGTGGCGGCGGCATCCTCACCGCCTGGATCGTCACCCACACGGACCGGTTCCGTGCCGCGGTGAGTGCCAAACCGGTGATCAACTGGTACTCCTTCGTGCTCACTGCCGACGCAGCCAACTATTTCCAGCGCTACTGGTTCGCCCGGCCGCCCTGGGAGGACGCCGACAGCTATCTGGCCCGGTCGCCGCTGCAGTTCGTGGGCAACGTCACCACACCCACCATGATGCTGACCGGCGAGGCCGATCTCAGAACGCCCAGCTCCGAAGCGGAGCAGTTCTACGAGGCGCTGAAGATCCGCGGCGTGGACACGGCGCTGGTGCGCGTACCGGAAGCATCACACGACATCGCTGCGCGACCGAGCCACCTCATCGCCAAGGTGGCCCACGTGCTGGCCTGGTTCGAGCGCTACGGCGGCGACTGAGCGGCCGCGCGCTCGGAGAGCAGTGCGTCCAGGGCCGCGAGCTCTGCGTCGCAACGGTACAGACGTCGTTTTTCCCGGGCGACGATGATCTCGAACAGGCGCCGCTTGTACACCTCGAGCTCCTCGTCGGTGAACACACCAGGTGCCACCGAGGCGACGATGTCCACCAGACGGTCAGCGCCGTTGAGCCGCCCCCACAGATAGTCGTGCTCACGGTACTCGCGGTTGAAAAAGCCGAGAAAACCCATGAGGCTCTTGCTCTTCAGGCCGGAGAACGCGCCTTCCAGGCTCACGGAATCCTGAGGGCTGACCCGGGCCACCTGGATGGGGGTGAGCGGGTCCGGACCCAGATCCTCGCCGCTCGGCGCGTAAAGCAGCACGTCGTAGATGGGAAAGCCGACGTAGTCCGCCAGAAAGGCATGCCGCAGCGGATCGTTACCGAGCAGGTCCGCGAACACCTGGAAGGCCTGGTCGAGCTCCCGATCCAGGGCCGTCAGGTTTAGCGCGCCCGACAGCGCTTTCAGCAGTTCGCCCGCAGCGTGACGCTCCAGCGGGATCTGCCGCGCCGCCACGTACAGGCGTTCGATGAGCGCGTCGTCGAAAAGGCGGGAGCGTGACAGCGCCCGCCGGAACTCGTAGAACCGGGTCAGGAACCGGTAAGCCACCGGCTTGAACTCGTCGATGGCGTCCCGGGCCCTGTCCGTCAGCCGTTCCTGGCCGTGCTGGTTGAGGCGGCGGATCACGAACTGCAGCCGGCGGATCCGGAAGGTGACGTCGAACCGGTCCAGAAAGTCCTGCTCCAGGTTGCTGCGGCGGACGAGATCGTCCACGTTCCACCACGACTCGATCGAGCGGCGCATCATCCGCCGCGTATCGGCGGAGTACGGATTCTCCGCCAGCACCACCCACTCCTCCATCAGCGCCTCGGTCAGCCGCCAGACCCGCCGCCGCGCATAGCCCACGTACGCCGCCCCCATGTCGAGCGCGGCGGCATCGTTCATGCTGTCCCGGAGATAGGCAATCAGATCGGCGGACAGCGCCTGCTGGTCGTACTGCGCTTCCAGTCGGGCCACCATGGCCATGATCCGGGGCTGCTCCGCTTCCACCAGACGCCGGTTGATCTGCACCCGCCGGTCCTGCTCGATGATCTCCTGCAGCTCATCGAGGATCGGCTGGTTGCGGGGGATGGTGGACATGGCCGCATGGATCGTGCCGAGGTAGCCGATCGTCCGTACCGGGCTGTCCGAGCTCGCAACCGTGGGATCCGGCTCGATGTAGAGCACGTAGCGGTCCACGTGACGATCCGCCGGTCGCTGGCTGAGCGCCGCCATCGCCGCGTCGAACGGTTTGTTATTGACGATGCCGCCGTCGACGAACAGACGGCGCGCGGGATCGAAGCGCCGGCTGGCCGGCACACCGCTCTCCACCAGCAGGCTCTCGGCCAGAAAACGCTGCTCGCCCTCCCAGGTCTGGCCGCGCTCCGCAAGCAGCATCATCAGCTCACGATGCTCGAACGGTGGAAACGCCCCCGCGTAGGACGAACTCGCCCGGGCCGCCCACACCAGCGCCGGCAGGTTGTCGTCCCGGAAATCCGACGTATCGGTATCCGTGTGGGTCAGCTGGCAGTACGCAGCGTGCGCCCGATCGCTCGCCACCAGCTCCTCGTTCAGCCGCAGCGTGTGCGGATAGCCCGTCAGATCCGTGACGCTCGCGTACACATCCAGCCGCTGTCCCGGTGGCAGCAGTGACGATCCCTCGCGACGGCTGTCGATCATGGCTTCCAGCGCGTTGAAGAAATGCGTACACAACCGGCTCCCCGAAAAAGGCGGCTCGAACCAGGAAGAGCGCACGAACCGGGCCAGCTTCTCCCGTGTTTCCAGGTTCGCGCCCATTTCCTCGGGCAGCCAGCTGGTCAGCAACCGCAGCACCGGATAGAGGTACCACTTCTGAAACCGTCGCCGCGGGGTGCCCAGATAGTCAACGTCCGCATCACGCAGCCAGAGCGACGTCTGCACGTCGAGCTTGCCGTCATCCACCAGCGCCTTGCCGAACATGACGCCGTTGATCGCCCCCGCAGACGCCCCGGCGATCACGTCCACGACCACGCGGAAGTGACAGGTCTGGTTGATCCGCTGCAGCAGCTCGAAGTAGATGGCCTCGGTGTCGAACTCCCGGTGATCCGGGCTCTCCGGATAACGGATGCTGAGCGCGCGTTCCCGGTCCATCTCGTGCAGCACCTTGGAAGCGCGCACGAGTTTCAGGATCTCCTTGGTCACACCGTGCATGTAGACGGCGAGCGACGCCCCGCCGTAGATCACGACGGCGAGCCGCAGCTCCCGCTTGATCACCGCGTCCTGCTCCCGCCGTCAGCCAGAGACCACATCAGTCCGGTAATCCGAGCACCCGTTTGGCAATGATGTTGCGCTGGATCTCGTTGCTGCCGCTGTAGATGGACCCCGCACGGTAGTAGAGCCAGCGCCGGACGGGTTCCACGCCGGCCGCACCGAATACGGCTTCGTCGGTCACCGGTCCCTGGAAGCCGCGCATGCGGATGAGCAGATCGTAGTAGTCCTGTGTCAGCTCACTGCCATAGACCTTGAAGATGGACGTCACCGGCCCGGGAGTACCACCGTCGGACTCCTCCACTGCCCGCCGCTGTGTCAGGCGGAAGACGTGCTGGTTCATCTCGTAGCTCAGCACCGCTTCCCTGATCGCCGGATCGGCAAGCCGTCCGTCCAGCTCGCCGAGGCAGCGGCGTGCCTCTCCGACCAGGGAGTTGGCGGACGTCTCGGCGCTGCCCGAGACCAGCGACTCCATCCCCGAGCGCTCGTGCTGCAGGAGCCTCTTACCCACGGTCCAGCCTTTGTTGAGCTCGCCGACCAGATCTTCCTTGCTGGCGATGGCATCGTCGAAGAAGGTCTCGTTGAACGGCGACTCGCCACTGATCAGCCGGATCGGCTTTACGGTCACCCCTTCCTGGTCCATGGGCAGCAGCAGAAAACTGATGCCCTCGTGCTTCGGCGCGTCGGGATCGGTGCGCACGAGGATGAACATCCAGTCAGCGTGCTGAGCGCCGGACGTCCAGATCTTCTGACCGTTGATGACGAAGTGATCGCCGCGATCCTCCGCACGGGTCCTGAGGCTCGCCAGATCGCTGCCCGCGCCGGGCTCGCTGTAGCCCTGACACCACTCCACCTCGGCACGGGCGATGCGCGGCAGGTGCCGCAGCTTCTGATCCTCCGTGCCGAGCTCGAGCAGGGTCGGTCCTATCATGCTGGTACCGAAGCTCGACAGCGCCGGCCGGGCACCGATGCGCCGCATCTCCTCGAGCAGAATCACGTACTCGTCCTTATCGAGTCCGCCACCACCGTAGGCGACCGGCCAGTTCGGCACCGTCCAGCCTTTCTCGATCATGCGCTCGAGCCAGAGCCGTGTGTCCGGATCGTCGATGACGATTTTCGTCGAACCATTGGAGACGGGACCCGGGCCGCGGGCACCCGGCGGGCAGTTCTCGGCGAGCCAGGCTCGCGTTTCCTGGCGGAAGGTCGCCAGCGTTGCCTGATCGGTCATGGTTTCCTCTCGAGACTGGGAACGGACGGATTCAACAATAATTCCATCTGCTTTACCCGCGCTTTCGAATCACTAGGGCCGTGTGGGCAGCACGGCCATTCCCTGGGTGTGCTTCTGCACCAGCTGATCGTAGGTGCCGTCCTTGCGCATGGCCTCGACGGCACCGTCGAATGCCGCGACTATTCCGGCTGCATCCGGGTTCAGCCGGCTCACCCCGAGGCGCAGGGCACGCCTGATCAGCGGCTTGGGCACGATCCTGAAGGCGGAGATGTCATCCGGCATGAAGCGCGAGATCTGGTAGAGAATCGACCACTTATCGCCCACCAGCATGTCGATTCTGCCTTCGCGGAGCAGCAGCAGGTTCTGAATCAGGTGGTTGTTCACCACCTTGGTCAGGTTCGCATCCGCGTCGAACGCTTCTTCGTAGGCGAACTCCCGTTCCACGCCAATCCGGTATCCCATCAGGTCGCTCAGGTCCTGATAGTCCACCGGCACGTCGGCGCGACTCAGGAAGACGATGTCGTTCAGGAGATAGGGCTCGCTGAACAGCAGGTCGTCCGAGCGGGCCTCGGTCTGCCAGACGGCGGCCACAACGTCGTAGACACCGACGGCGGTGCCCTGATAGGCACGAGTCCAGGGCTCCACGTTGGCCTGTATGTCATAACCCGCCCGGGTCAGCGCCGTCCGTACCAGGTCCGCCGCGAGCCCTCCTTCCGGCAGCTCGTCGTCGATGTAAGGCGGCCACAGGCTGCCGGTGACCTTCAGCGTGGCTGCCATGCCGGAGTACGGCAGCAGCGCAGCGCCGAGCACCATGGCGGTCAGCAGCAACAATGTCAGCCTTCCGGCCGGTGACGGGTTTCGTTCGCTCAAGTTTCTCTATTCCTTCTGATTGAGTTCCCGGATGTCCGATGCCGATTATTTCTCCTGCGCCGGCCATCCACAATGCGTCGCCTGGAACGGCCGATGCCGTGATTCCCGACAGGCTGCTAGAATCCCGCCCCTCGAGGAGGATCCATGCGCGTCACCGGGCCCGTCATGCTGGCAATCGTCACCTCGCTGCTCACGTCGTGTGCCGCGCAGCCGTCCGCTGCGCCCGTCGGCACGACACTGAGCTACGACGGTCTCGCGCTGGTCCCGGAAACCGTCATGGAAAGGGTCTGGATCCGGCCAGGTTATACGCTGTCCGGATACCGTAAGGTCATTCTCGAGAGCGCCCGGATTCAGTTTCGCCCGGTGACCCTGACCACGCCGGACGGCCTGCAGAACCCGGCCACCGGATTTCCGCTCTCGGCAGAGCAGAAGCTGGAGATCAGTGGGCTGGTCGGCGACGCCTTCACCCGTTCACTGGAACGGCTGACACTCGACCGGGTGACCGAGCCCGGACCGGACGTGCTCCGGGTCCGCGGCACCCTGCTCGACCTGGACGTGCGACCCACCGGCGACCCCCGCACACCCTATCGGGTCGACTCCCTGGGTCAGCTGACGTTTGCCGTGGAGCTGATCGACTCGCAGACGGATACCGTGCTGCTGCGTGCCGTGGACACCCGCTCGGCCCGTATCCCGGGCCAGTCCTACCCTTCGGAAACCGCCACACAGCGGCCCCCGGTACGCCGGATCATCGAGCGCTGGGCAGATCTGCTGGTGGATGCGCTCAACGACCTCACTGCCCTGGACCAACTGCAAGGAGCCTGATGGATGTCCGCCAACACCCCTGCTTCCGGTGTCTCGATCCTGCTGGTGCTGGTGGGTTTCGTCCTGCTCGGCTGCACGGCGGCGCCCGTGGGTCAGAGCCAGTTCGTCGAAGGCACGGACTTCGGCAGCTACCGATCCTTCGCCTTTGTACAGGACAATCTGCTCGTGGTGTCCTCTCCCACTCCGGTCAATCCGGCGCTGCAGTCCATTCTGGTCGAGGAAGTGCAGGCTTACCTGACGAAGCGCGGCTTTACGTATGCACCGCAGCCTGCCGATGCGGATTTCACCATCGGTTTCGGCGTGGGTGGCCTCCCTTCGGCACGCACGACGACTTTCGGCGACAACTACAACCAGGTGCGCATCGTCGGCCAGGGGGTTGACGCGGAAACCGTAACCCAGGAGTCGACCCAGGCGGGTCTGCTCATCGACTTCTACGATCCGGCGGGCAACAAGAAGTGGACGGGCTGGGCCACGGACGAGATCACCATGAGCGACCAGATGCGCCTGCGTACCACCGTTCGAGACATCATCGCCATCATCCTGAAGAACTTCCCGCCAGGGTCCTGACGCGTCCTCAGAGCGGGTAGGCGTAGCTTGCGCCGAGCCCGAGCGGTAACCCCAGCGTCCAGTAGACGATCAGGAACGCGCTCCAGATCACAAGGAAGCCCACGGAATACGGCAGCATCATCGCCACCACCGTGCCGATGCCTGTCTGCCGCACGTATCGCTGGCAGAAAACCACCACCAGCGGAAAGTAGGGCATGAGCGGCGTGATGATGTTGGTCGAGGAGTCGCCGACCCGGTAGGCCGCCTGGGTGAGATCCGGAGAGATACCGAGCTGCATGAGCATGGGCACGAAGACGGGCGCGAGCAGAGCCCACTTGGCGGACGCCGAACCGACGAACAGGTTGATCACTCCGGTGATCAGAATCAGACCGATGATGGTTAGCGAAGCCGGCATGGCTGCTGCCTGCAGCCAGGCCGCCCCCTGCAGCGCAAACAGCGCCCCCAGGTTGGAACGGCCGAACTCGGCAATGAACAGCGACGCGAAGAACGCCATGACGATGTAGTAACCCATGCCGCTCATGGCCTGGGTCATTCCCGAGACCAGGTCACGGTGCGTGCTCACGGTGCCCGCCACATAGCCGTAGACCACACCCGGGATCAGAAAGAGCAGAAAGATCAGCGGCACGATGCTCTGCATGAGCGGCGCGCCGGCCGAAGCCAGGGCCCCGTCCGACGCCCGCCAGGCGGACGTTTCAGGAAAGGCCGTCAGTGCGAGGATCCCGAGACCTATGGCCATGGCGCCGAGCGCCGCCGCGAGGCCGGCCCGCTCGGAATCGGTCAGCGCCTCCATACCGGCCGGTCCGGCCAGCTCGCCGTCGGGCACCAGGTTGGCGAGTCGCGGTTCGACGAGCGCCTCGGTGATGTACCAGCCGAGGCCGATGATCAGGATGGTGGAGGCGGAGGTGAAGAACCAGTTGTTCAGGGGGTTCAGCACCAGCCCCGGGTCGATGAGCTGACCGCCAGCCTGGCT
>QJYB01000018.1 GCA_003247835.1 Gammaproteobacteria bacterium
GAGAATGCCGAACACGGCAATCCACTTCAGCCAGTCCAGGGCCTGTCCGGGTGTTTCTGTCGTTGTCGTCAACTTTTCGTACCTGTCTGGCAGGCCAGGAGGGAATCGAACCCCCAACCTGCGGTTTTGGAGACCGCTGCTCTGCCAATTGAGCTACTGGCCTGTATCCTGCTCGGTCAGACGCCTGAGTGAGTCTTTACTTACTACAGGCGCCCCTCTCTAAGCCACTCCGGTCAAGGAGATGAGTGGTGATCCCGCGATCACTCCTTGATGGCGGTGACGACACCGGCGCCGACGGTTCTGCCACCCTCGCGGATGGCGAAGCGCTGGCCTTCCTCCATCGCAATCGGGCTGATCAGCGTCACCGTCATGTTCACGTTGTCGCCCGGCATCACCATCTCGACGTTCGCCGGCAGCTCACACGTCCCCGTCACGTCCGTCGTCTCGAAAAAGAACTGCGGACGATAACCCTTGAAGAACGGCGTGTGCCGTCCACCTTCGTCCTTCGACAGAACGTACACCTCACTGTCGAACACCGTGTGCGGCGTGATCGCGCCCGGCTTCGACAGCACCTGGCCCCGCTCCACCTCTTCACGCTTCGTGCCCCGCAGCAGCACTCCCACGTTCTCGCCTGCACGACCTTCGTCAAGCAGCTTCCGGAACATCTCCACGCCCGTGCACGTCGTCGTCTGCGTCGGCCGGATCCCCACAATCTGGATCTCGTCACCGACCTTGATGATCCCCCGCGCAATCCGGCCCGTCACCACCGTGCCCCGTCCAGAAATCGAGAACACGTCCTCGATCGGCATCAGGAACGGCCGGTCGATCAGACGCTCCGGCTCCGGAATGTACTCGTCCAGCGTCTCCACCAGCTTCACCACCGCCGGCGCGCCAATGTCGCTCGTATCCCCTTCCAGCGCCTTCAGCGCGCTGCCAATGATGATCGGCGTGTCGTCTCCCGGAAACTCGTACTGGTCCAGAAGCTCTCGCACTTCCATCTCCACCAGCTCCAGAAGCTCCTCGTCGTCCACCATGTCCGCTTTGTTCATGAACACGACGATCCGCGGCACACCCACCTGCCGCGACAGCACAATGTGCTCCCGCGTCTGCGGCATCGGGCCGTCCGCCGCCGAGACCACCAGAATCGCACCGTCCATCTGCGCAGCACCCGTGATCATGTTCTTCACGTAGTCCGCGTGCCCCGGGCAGTCCACGTGCGCGTAGTGGCGCTTCGCACTCTCGTACTCCACGTGCGCCGTCGCAATCGTAATACCCCGCTCCCGCTCTTCCGGTGCATTGTCAATCTGGTCGAACGCCTTCGCCTCTCCGCCCCACGTCTCCGCACAGACCTTCGTCAGCGCCGCCGTCAGCGTCGTCTTACCATGGTCAACGTGACCAATCGTCCCCACATTCACGTGCGGCTTCTTGCGCTCAAATTTCTCTTTGGCCATTGCTCTTTCCTTAACAGCTCTTCTTGAAGTTACACCGTAGTCATCGGGCTTACCTGCACCCTTCTACGGCAAGAGTGATTACGAACGGTTGATGATGCCCTCGGCGATGCTGTCAGGCACTTCCTGATACTTGGCAAACTCCATGGTGTAGTTCGCCCGACCCTGGGTCGCCGAACGCAGGTCCGTGGAGTAACCGAACATCTCGGACAGCGGAACGTCTGCCCGGACGATCTTGCCTGCAGGATTCTCATCCATGCCGGAGATCATGCCGCGACGACGGTTCAGGTCGCCGACCACGTCGCCCATGTACTCCTCGGGCGTTACGACCTCGACACTCATGATGGGCTCGAGAAGTACCGGCCTGGCCTTCTTCGCCCCTTCCTTCAGCGCCATGGATCCTGCGATCTTGAACGCCATCTCCGATGAGTCCACCTCGTGGAAAGACCCGTCGAACAGGGTTGCCCGCACCCCGATCAGGGGATAGCCGGCAATAACACCATTCTGCATCTGCTCCTTGATGCCCTTGTCCACGGCGGGGATATACTCTCTCGGCACCACGCCACCGACGATCGCATCGACGAACTCGTAGATCTTTCCTTCGTCTTCCTCGTCCTTGTACGGCTCGAGCTTCACCCAGACGTGACCGTACTGACCACGGCCTCCGGACTGACGGACGAACTTGCCTTCCTGCTCCACCGTCCCACGGATCGTTTCGCGGTAAGCGACCTGAGGCTTGCCGATGTTCGCCTCGACGCCGAACTCCCGCTTCATCCGGTCGACGATGATGTCCAGGTGCAGCTCACCCATGCCGGAGATGATGGTCTGACCGGACTCCTCGTTGGTCTCTACCCGGAATGACGGGTCTTCCTGAGCGAGCTTGCCGAGCGCAACGCCCATTTTTTCCTGATCGGGCACCGACTTCGGCTCCACGGCCACCGAGATCACCGGCTCCGGGAATTCCATCCGCTCCAGGGTGATGACCTTATCCATGGCGCACAGGGTGTCACCCGTGGTCACGTCCTTCAGGCCGATGGCAGCGGCGATGTCACCTGCCCGCACTTCCTTGATCTCGTTGCGCTCGTT
>QJYB01000076.1 GCA_003247835.1 Gammaproteobacteria bacterium
GCGACGGTCGTCCGGCAGGGTCCGATCCTGAGGCTCACCAGTATCGCCGACCTGAGCACACTTCAGCCGAGCGGTGCCCAGACCGAAGCGGTGCTCGCCGAAATTCTTTACAAGATGGACATCGTCCCGGCCGGTCTGGCATTGGGTCAGGCGGCCTACGAGAGCGGCTACGGCACCTCCCGTTTTGCCTCACAAGGCAACGCGCTGTTCGGTCAGTGGTCTTTCGGTGGGAAAGGGCTCAAACCCGAGCTGCAGCGTGAGGAGCTCGGTGACTACCGTATCGCCCACTTCGACTGGCCGTTCGACAGCGTACGGGCCTATTTCATCAACCTCATGTCGCATCCGGCATACGACGCCTTCCGGCGTCTGCGTGCGGATCTGCGGGCTTCCGGAAAGCCACTGTCTTCCATGGCGTTGGCAGACGGCCTGATCGCCTACTCGGAACGGGGCCAGGCGTACGTTGACACGCTGAAGGGCATCATCCGGGTGAACAGCCTGGATGTTGCGGATAACGCGGTCCTTCGGGAGGAGCCACGCGTCTTTCTGGTGGGTTCCGAAAGTGACGAGGATGCGGAGCGATTGCGAACCGAGATCGAAGACCTCCGCCGCTCCGGAGAGCTGGCGAAGATCATTGCGCGGATGAACCTGGACTGAGAGGCCGGTGGCCGGCTCAGCCGCTGGCGACGCTGCGCTTGCGACCCGGCGGGTGCTTCTCGCCGATCACGGCACCCCAGTCGGCCATCAGACCACGGCGCAGGTTGCTGACCGTTTCGTACCCCAGTCGCATGGCCAGGGCCTGTTCCGCCTGACGCAGAGTTGCCAGTGCGGCGTTGATCAGCTCGGAGCCCTTCTCGCTGAAGACGATGCGGTTCGCACGTCGGTCGTTGGGATCGGGAATCTGGGTGACCAGATCCTCCCGCTCCAGCTCGTTGATCTGCTGCTGTATCGCCTGACGGGACACGCCGAGCACACGGGCGAGTTCGGCAGCCCGGGTGATACCGTCGGAGATGTTGATCAGGATCATGGTCTGGGTGCGGGTCCGAGGTGCGTACCCTGCCTGTTGCAGGCCGTTCTGCAGACTCTCGTCCATCCAGTAGTAAGCGCGGAGCAGGCCGCGCATCAGCAGCTCGGGTGGTTGATCTTCCATATCAAACCTCGCGGTAGGCGCTTGTCGGATGTGGTCGCCGGTCCACCAGCAGCCACGCGTGTCGGCCCGTGAGCCGCGGCCATTATTTCGAAAAGGATCTTGTCAGTCAAGGAGTGTGTGTGCTGTCGGTTTCCGGCCCCCTCTCACCGCGGGAACCGCCGCCTTCGCTCCGTTGCCCGTCCCGGGCAATCGTGCGAATCTAGCCGGCCTGTTGGGAAAGGGGGGAGAAGTGGAGCAAACCGGCGAGTACCGCATTCGGGCGGGACTCCAGACGGTCTGGTCCGGTCTCAATGACCCGGACGTTCTCGCACGCTGTATCGATGGCTGCCAGTCCATGGAAAAGCTCAGCGACGAGAAGTTTCAGACGTCCGTCAAGGCCAAGGTCGGACCGGTCAGTGCGACCTTCCAGGCGCTGCTCGAGCTCACCGACGTCAATCCGCCATCCAGCTACACCATCCGTGCCGACGTCAAAGGCGGTGCCGCGGGTTTCGGCAAAGGTACCGCCGCAGTGACGCTCCTGCCCGATGAGGAGAACGCCGACGCCACGCTGCTGCGCTATCAGGTGAAGGCCAACGTCGGCGGCAAGCTGGCCCAGGTGGGTTCCCGGCTGATCGACGGCGCTGCCCGGAAGATGGCGGACGACTTCTTCGCCGCGTTTGGTGAGGAGGTGAGCGGCGTGGCGCCGGAAGCGACCGGTGCCCAGGCGGAAGCGAAGCGTTACGAGACGAGCGGCCAGTGGATCATCTGGCTGCTCGTGTTCGGCGCGCTGGTGCTGGCCATGATTTTCGCGTTCTGAGTTGGTCCCCGGGACGGCCCCGGGGGACGAATTTTCCAGGGGGGAGGCAAGATGCAGATCACACTGACGGTGAACGGGACGCAGCACACGCTCGACGTGCCGGAAAACACCCTGCTCGTGGAGATCATCCGCGAGCATCTCGGGCTCACCGGAACCCACGTCGGCTGCGACACGTCTCAGTGCGGGGCGTGCACGGTGCATCTGGACGGTCGGGCAGTGAAGTCCTGCTCGATGCTCGCCGGACAGGTGGACGGCGCCAGCGTGACCACCATCGAAGGGATCGGCACTCCGGAAGCGCTGCATCCCATGCAGGCTGCATTCCGGGAGTGTCACGCGCTGCAGTGCGGTTTCTGCACGCCGGGCATGATCATGCGTGCCATCGATCTGGTGGCCGAGCAGCCGGACCTGGACAGTAAGGCGGTCCGCGCAGGGCTCGAGGGCAATCTCTGCCGCTGCACCGGCTACCACAACATCGTCCGCGCGGTGCTGCACTCGGCGGGGTCCGACCAGGGGGGTGCACCATGAGCAGTTCGGCCGCAACCGCCACGGGGATCGGCGCCTCGGTGCTGCGTAAGGAGGACCTGCGCTTCATCACCGGCAATGGCCGCTACACGGATGATCTCAACCAGCCCGGGCAGAGCTACGCTGTGTTTCTCCGCTCACCCCATGCGCGTGCGCGGATCATCGGCATCGATACCAGGGAAGCCCTAAAGGTGCCTGGGGTGTTCGCCGTGCTCACCGGCGCCGATATGGCCGCCGACGGGCTTGGGGATCTGCCCTGTGGCTGGGAGGTCAAGCAGAAGGACGGCTCTGACATGGTGCGGGCGCCCCACCCGCCACTCGCGATCAACGTGGTGAACTACGTTGGTGAGCCGTACGGCGTCGTGATCGCAGCAACCCGGGCGGCGGCGAGGCAGGGCGCCGAAGCGGTGATGACGGACTTCGAGGAGCGGGAACCGGTAGTGGATCTGGCCACGGCCCGTGACTCGGCCGCCATTCACGACGGGGTACCGGGCAATCTGGCCTACGACTGGGAGCTCGGTGATCGTGCCGCCACGGAGGCAGCGCTCGCCAGCGCCGCTCACGTCACGCGACTCGACCTCACCAACAACCGGCTCATTCCCAACGCCATGGAACCGCGTGCCGCACTCGGTGTGTACGACCGGTCCGGGGATGAGTACACGCTCTACACCACCAGCCAGAATCCCCATCTCGAGCGCCTGGTGCTGTCTGCGTTCGTGCAGATCGCACCGGAGCACAAGCTGCGGGTGATCGCCCCCGATGTGGGCGGCGGCTTCGGCTCGAAGATCTTCGTCTATGCCGAGGAGACCACCGTTGTCTGGGCGGCCCGCAAGGTAGGAAGGCCGGTGAAGTGGACGGCCGATCGCAGCGAGTCGTTCCTCGCCGACGCGCATGGTCGGGACCACGTCACCCATGCGGAGCTTGGTCTGGACGCGGACGGCAACTTCGTGGCGCTCAAGGTAGAGACCACTGCGAATCTCGGCGCTTATCTCTCCACGTTCGGCTCCTCCGTGCCGACCTACCTCTACGGCACGCTGCTTGCCGGTCAGTACCGCACCCCCAACATTCATGTCGAGGTGCATGGTGTGTACACCAACACCTGCCCGGTAGACGCCTATCGGGGTGCCGGCCGACCCGAGGCGACCTACGTGGTGGAGCGGATCGTGGAAACGGCCGCCCGTGAGCTCGGACAGGACCCGGCAGCGCTCCGGCGACGGAATATGATCCGTCCCGAGCAGTTTCCCTACGAGACGCCGGTGGCACTGATCTACGACACTGGAAACTACGAGGCGAGCCTCGATCGTGCGCTCGAGCTCGTCGACTACGCCGGATTCCCGGCCCGAAGGGCGGCGTCGGAGGCGGCGGGCAGAAAACGCGGTATCGGCTTCGCCTGCTACATCGAAGCCTGCGGCCTGGCACCCTCGCAGCTCGCCATTCAGCTCGGCGCCGGTGTGGGCCTCTACGAGAGTGGCGAGATTCGTGTAAACCCGACCGGTTCCGTCACGGTATTCACCGGCTCGCACAGCCACGGTCAGGGTCATGAGACGACGTTCGCCCAGGTAGTCTCTGACAGGTTCGGCATCCCCTTCGAGAATGTCGAAGTGGTGCACGGCGATACCGGTCGGGTGGAGTTCGGACTCGGGACTTACGGTTCGCGGTCGCTGGCGGTGGGCGGATCGGCGCTGGTGAAAGCCGCAGACAAGCTCATAGTCAAGGGCCGGCGCATTGCCGCCCACATGCTCGAGGCCGACGTGGACGCGGTGGCCTTCGAGGACGGCCAGTTCGTGGTGCGCGACAGCAACCAGTCGCTGGCCTTCGGCGAGGTCGCGTTTGCGGCCTACGTGCCGACCAACTATCCGACCGATCTGGAACCGGGTTTCAGCGAGAAGGCGTTTTACGATCCTCAGAACTTCACCTATCCCGCGGGCACCCACATTGCCGAAGTGGAGGTCGACGCGGACACGGGCGTGGTGACGCTTGTCAACTTCGTCGCGGTGGATGACTTCGGGCACGTCATCAACCCCATGATCGTCGACGGTCAGGTGCACGGCGGTGTTGCCCAGGGGGCCGGTCAGGCGCTGCTCGAGCATGGCATCTACGATGACTACGGCCAGCTGGTGACGGGCTCGTACATGGACTACTGCATGCCGCGGGCCGACGATGTGCCGGATTTCGTGGTGGACACCACGGTGACGCCCTGCACCCACAACCCGCTCGGGGTGAAGGGATGTGGTGAGGCGGGCGCCATCGGCTCACCGGCGGCGATCATGAACGCCGTAACCGACGCGGTGGGTAGCAACGATGTGTCCATGCCGGCGACGCCGGAGAAAATCTGGCGGGCGCTCGCAGGCTGATCGGGAGGAAGCATGTACCAGTTCAACTATCACAGACCCGCCACCATGGCCGAAGCGGTCGCCCTCTATGGAGAGGCTGAGGACGGTCTCTACCTGTCCGGTGGCCAGACGCTGATTCCGACGCTGAAGCAGCGGCTCGCGGCGCCCTCCGACCTCATCGACCTCTCGGGTATCGATGCTCTGAAGGGCATCAAGGTGGAGGACGGTGTCGTCCGTGTCGGTGCGTTCACCCGTCACGCCGAGGTGGCCAGGAGCCCGGAGATCAGAAAGGCACTGCCGGTGCTGGCTGCGCTCGCCGGCCACATCGGCGATGCCCAGGTTCGCAACATGGGCACACTGGGTGGTTCGGTGGCGAACAGCGATCCGGCGGCCGACTACCCCGCCGCGGTGATCGGCCTGGGCGCCACGCTCTACACCCAGGACCGGGACATTGCCGCGGACGACTACTTCCAGGATCTCTTCGAGACGGCGCTGACCCCGGGCGAGATTCTCACCCGCATCGACTTTCCGATCCCGGATCGGGCCGCGTACCGGAAGTTTCCCAATCCCGCCTCCCGCTACGCCGTGGTGGGGGTGCTGGTGGCGGACTTCGACGGCACCATCCGCGTCGGCGTCACCGGGGCAGGTCCCTGTGCCTTCCGGGCGACGGCGTTGGAGGAAGCGCTGGCCCGGAGCTTCAGTCCGGACGCGGTCAGATCCGTGGAGGTTCCGGAAGCGGGCTTCAACTCCGACCTGCATGCATCGGCCGAATACCGGGCCAACCTGGTTCGCGTGATGGCAGAGCGTGCCGTGGGCGACATTCTCGCCGGATGAAGACCGGCTGCCGCGTGGCCGCGCTGCTATCCGTGGCAGTGCTTGTTACAGGCGCCAGTACGACCCGTGCAGACGACGCGCTCAGGCTCAATGAGATCCAGGTGCTGGGCAGCCACAACAGTTACAAGCTGGCCATGCCTGCCGACAACTTCGCCGCGCTCAAAGCGCGCAATCCGACCGTTGCAGAATCCCTCGAGTATGCGCACCTGCCTTTGTCCGAGCAGCTCGACCTGGGCCTCAGAAAACTGGAGCTGGACGTCTTCTACGATCCGGACGGCAGCCGCTTTCCGGGTAGAACCACGCTGAGCGGCAGCCGTTTTCCGGTCCTGCACGTGCAGAACCTGGATGATCGTTCGAGCTGTCCGGATCTGCTCACCTGTCTTGGTGAGGTGGCAGCCTGGTCGAGCGCGCATCCCACCCACGTGCCGATCTTCATCTCCTTCAACGCCAAGGATGACGTCATCGATCAGCCTGGTTTTCTGGTGCCGCTGCCGTTCGACGAGGATGCCTGGCTCGCCATGGACGCGGAAATCCGCGCGGTCCTCGGCGAAGGGCTCGTCGAGCCGCGGTCCGTCATCCGAGATGGCAGGCGGGTCTGGCCGACGGTCGACGACGTGCGTGGTGGCTTCGTGACGATACTGGACGAAGGTGGGAGCAAACGGGCGACCTATGCGGGACGCTGGGCCGAACGGGCCATGTTCGCGACCCTGCCCGAGGGCGAACCCGGCGCCGCGATCCTCATCATCAACGATCCGGTGGCGGACTTCGAACGCATCCAGCGACTGGTCCGGTCCGGCTACATCGTACGGACCCGGGCCGATGCGGACACCCGGGAAGCCCGCAGCAACGACACCCACCGTCGCGAGAAAGCCTTTGCCTCCGGCGCCCAGCTCGTCAGCACCGACTACTACCTGCCGGCCAGCCCGTTCGGCACGGATTACGTGGTTGCGCTGCCTGACGGCATGCGCTGCAATCCGCTGCTGCGACCGCCTTCGTGCCAGCTGACCGAGTGACGTCACCGGCGCCAGGCCCACATCAACGCTGGAAACGGAACCCGATCATGACCCTTGCGAAGCCCCTGGCGGCAGTTGCCGCCTTTCTCTGTCTTTCCCTGAGCCCCCTTGCCGGCGCTGCGGAGCTCACCGAGTTCCAGACGCTCGCGCGGGATCTTCTCAAGGAGCTCATCGAGATCAACACCACGGATTCGGTGGGTGACAACACGGCGGCGGCCGAAGCCATGAAGGCTCACCTGCTGGCGGCCGGGCTTCCCGAGGACGACGTCCAGGTCCTGGTTCCGGTGGAACGCAAGGGTAACCTGGTGGCGCGCCTTCGCTCACCGGCCCCCACCAGAAGGCCCATCGTGCTGCTCGCACACCTGGACGTCGTGGAGGCCAACCCGGAGGACTGGTCCATCGACCCCTTCACCTTCCTCGAGCGGGACGGCTACTACTACGGTCGGGGTACCACGGACGACAAGGACGAGGCGGCCATCTACACGGCGATTCTGGTCCGGATGCTTGCCGAAGGTTACCGGCCGAACCGGGACATCATTCTGGCGCTGACGGCCGACGAGGAAGGTGGTCTGCACAACGGCGTCCAGTACCTGCTGGCCGAGCACCGGGACCTGGTGGATGCTGCCTTCGTGCTGAACGAAGGGGGTGGCGGTGCCATCCAGAACGGCCGGCGCATTGCCAACTCCGTACAGGCGGCGGAGAAGGTCTACGTGACCTATCACCTGGAGGTGACCAATCCCGGCGGTCACAGCTCGGTACCCAGAACCGATAACGCCATCTACGAGCTGGCCGCGGCGCTCGGCAGGATCGAGGCATATCAGTTCCCTGTGTCGCTCAACGAGGTCACCCGCGGTTACTTCCGGCAGAGCGCGTCGTCCATGTCCCCCGAGCAGGAGAAGCTGGTCGAAGGCCTGCTGAGGACACCCCCGTCCGATGAGGCTGTGGCTTACTTCGCCACCATTCCGGCCTTCAACTCGCGCCTGCGCACCACCTGCGTGGCGACGCGGCTGGATGCGGGTCATGCCGACAATGCGCTGCCGCAGCGCGCGAAGGCCACGGTGAACTGCCGTGTGCTGCCCGGCGTGGATCCGGCCACCGTGGAAGCCACACTGAACACGGTGGTGGCAGACGAGGGTGTGAAGATCACGGTGGCGGAAGCCGCCAAGCCCAGTCCGCCGTCCCCCCTCACCGAGGAGGTGATGGCGCCGATCGAGGAGATCACCGAATCCATGTGGCCGGGTGTGAAAGTCGTGCCCAACATGAGTACCGGCGCCACGGACGGGCTTTATTTCCGCAACGCCGGCATCCCGGTCTATGGCGTGTCCGGAATTTTCGGCGACATAGACGATGTGCGTGCCCACGGCCGGGACGAACGGATCGGTGTCGAGGAGTTCTTCGACGGGCTCGAGTTCCTGAACCGGCTGGTCCGGGCGTACAGCTCTGACTGAACCCCGGCCCTCCCTTACGGGAGTGCGAAAGCCACCAGGTGGTCACCCATGGTGGAACCCATACGGGCGTGCCCGCCCGCCGCAATGACCACGAACTGCTTCTCCGTGCCGTCGTCGCGGGTAACGGTATAGCTCATGGGTGTGGCCTGAGGCGAGGCGGGCAGCTTGCCCTGCCACAAGTCCTCGCCGGTATCCGCATCGTAGGCCCGCAGCACGTTCTCCCACGCACCTGCCTGGAAGACCAGGCCCGTCGCCGTGACGATGGGTGCGCCCATGCCCGGCACACCGAGGTTGAGCGAGATGGGCACCGGAGCGATGTCCCGGGTGGTACCGTGGGGGACGCGCCAGAGCTGAGTACCGCTCGCGATGTCGATGGCGGTGACGAATCCCCAGGGCGGTTCCGTGCACGGTAATCCCAGGCTCGAGAGCAGAGGACGCCGGGCCATGGCGTAAGGCTCCCCCCGCTGCTCGGCGAGCTCCACATCCCACTCATAGCCCTCGCGTCCGTTGAACGACGTCCGGGGAATCAGCTTGACGAGGAATGGAATGTTGCTGGATCTGGCATAGATCCGGCCACGCGCTGCATCGACGGCCAGTCCATCCCAGTTGATACCCCCGGCGTTGCTGGGTGCCACCACCGTCCACTCCTCGGTCACCGGCGTAAATATCGGGCCCGTTCGGACCTGCTCGAGCAGGTTCTCGCAGGCACCCTCGTCGAAAGGTGTCAGTCCCCAGGCCTGATCAGCCGTCACCTCCGGCGAGAGCCGGTAGGCAGGCGGCGGGAATGGCTGCATGGGAGAAAGCTGGCTGGCGAGCGGTCCCTCTCTCGGCACCGGCTCATAGCGCACGGCCACGAGTGGTACGCCGGTCATCCGGTTGAGCACGAACACGAAACCCATCTTGGTGCCCTGGATGAGGGCGGGTACGACGTGCCCGCCGATCTCGATGTCGGCCAGCGTGGGCTGCGCACCGACGTCGTAGTCCCAGAAGTCGTTCATCACCGTGTTGAAATGCCATTGCACCTGCCCGGTGGCCCCGTCCAGTGCCACCACGGAGGTGCCGTAGTAGTCCATGTCGGGTTCGCCGGTGCGGTAGTAGTCGGGCGACGGATTGCCGGTTGGTACGTAGACCCAGCCGCTTTTCGGGTCCACGGTCATCACGCCCCAGACGTTGGGAGTGCCGAGCGCAAAGCCCTCGTCGCTCACCAGATCGTTGTCGTAGTCGTAGTTGGGCGGCGCAAGGTCGAAGGCCCAGACCTGGGCACCGGAACGGGCATCGTAGGCGCGGATGACGCCACTCGGGGCGTCCAGACGCCGGTTGTCACCGATGGCGGCGCCGATGAGAACGTGGTCACCGACCACGGCAGGGGGGGAAGTCTGCTGGTACTCGCCGAGGTAGTCCTGGCCGCCTACACCCTGCTTCAGATTCACGCGGCCGTTGTTGCCGAAGTCCCGGCAGGGCTCGCCGGTCGCGGTGTCCAGCGCCACCAGGAAACCGTCGTTGGTGGCGGTGAAGACGCGGCTGCTGCAGGCGCCGGTGACCGGGCCGCTGCCAGGCCAGTAGCTGACGCCGCGGCAGACCATCTGGTTGTCGTAGTGACCGCTCAGATCCAGATGGTGTGCGTACCGCCACAGCTCGCCGCCGGTGAGCGGATCCAGCGCGATCACGTCGTTGAATGGTGTGCACAGCAGCAGCCGCCCCTCGGCCAGGATCGGCGTGAGCTCGAAGGCCGAGGTGGACGCCACAGTTTCGGTCCGTTCTGCCGAGACGTCGCCGGTGCGGTAGATCCAGGCGATGTCCAGGTCCGCGACGTTGCTGCGCCGGATCTGGGTCGAGGCCACGTACCGCTGCCCGGTGCCGCCACCGTACTCAGGCCAGGCCGTGGTGGTGCGTGTGCGGGCCTCGCCGGGCTTGGTGGCCTCGAAGCTCGGGCCGCATCCAGCGAAGGCGAGCAGTCCCGTCAGGCCGACGACACGCAGGATCTGTTTCGGCGTCATGGTGTTCCCCCGGTTCGTGCGGACGCTGGGACAGGCCTGCGCGTCCTTACACGGGCACCTATTAGAACTTCTCGCAGTTTGATTTTATAGTGCACGGCCTCACGCAGGATCCGTCAGGCATGGCACCGCTGTTTCCCCTGGAAGCGCTCTACGAGGCGCGCGACATTGTCGGCAGCGTGTTCGATCCCACACCCCAGTACCGCTGGCCGCTGTTGAAACAGCGCACAGGCGTCGACGTGTGGGTGAAACACGAGAATCACACGCCCGTCGGTGCCTTCAAGGCGCGTGGCGGGCTGGTGTTCATGGAGAGGCTGCACCGCAGGAACGGTCTGCCGCCGGGATTCATCACCGCTACCCGCGGCAATCATGGTCAGAGCATCCCTTTCGCTGCCCGGCGCTACGGCGTGCCGGTAACGGTTTACGTGCCGGAAGGTAACAGCACGGAAAAGAACCGGGCCATGCAGGCCTGGGGGGCGAAGCTGGTGGTGCATGGTCAGGACTTCGACGAAGCCCGTGAAGAGTGCGCCCGTGTCGCTGCCGAGCAGGGGCTCGCCTTCGTGCCGAGCTTTCATCCAGACCTGGTGCTGGGTGTTGCAACCTACGCTTACGAGCTGCTGACAGCCGTTCACGGTCTGCACACGGTCTACGTGCCCATCGGTATGGGCTCGGGTGTGTGCGGGCTTGTTACCGTGCGTGACCTGCTTGGGCTGGATACCCGCATCGTCGGTGTGGTGTCCGCAGGCGCACCCGCCTATGCGCTGTCTTTTGAGGCAGGCAGGGTGGTGGAGACCAACGAGGCCAGAACCTTCGCCGACGGCGTTGCCTGCCGGGTGCCAGACCCGAATGCGCTGGCCATTATCCGGGATGGTGTCGAGCGCATCGTTCAGGTGACGGACGATCAGGTGGCCGAAGCAATCCGCATTCTGTATGCGGATACGCACAACGTTGCCGAAGGCGCCGGCGCGGCGGCTCTGGCGGCGTTGCTGGCCGACCTCGAGATCAGGGGTCCGCGGCGCTTCAGCGGTAAACCCGTCGCCGTCATCCAGACCGGCGGCAACATCGACAGCAGCATGGTCGCGACGGTTCTGGCAGGAGACACGCCGGTTGTCTGATTCGCTGACAATCACCCGCAGCATCTTCATTGCCTGTCTGCTGGCATTGCTGCCCGGCATCCTGCCGGCAGCTGCCCTGGAACGACACTCGGTGGTGGTAGACGGTCACCCGCTGGCGGTCTGGTCGAAGGCGCCGGCGGAGCCTCAGGCCGTGATGCTGCTCGTTCACGGCCGGACCTGGAGCACCCGTCCGGATTTCGATCTTCAGGTGCCCGGCGAGGATCTCTCGCTCATGGACGGGCTTGTGGCCATGGGTGTCGCCACCTACGGGGTGGACCTGCGCGGCTATGGAGAGACGCCGCGGGACGGGACCGGCTGGCTGACGCCGGATCGGGCAGCCGCGGACGTGGCGGCCGTGCTCGGCTGGTTGACCCGGCGGCACCCGTCGCTCGGCGTGCCTTATCTGTTCGGCTGGTCCTACGGGTCCATGGTGGCCCAACTCGTTGGTCAGCGGCACCCCGAGGTGATTGCGGGTCTGATCCTGTTCGGCTACCCCGTGCGTCCCGGGTTCGACCGGAATCCCGAGAACAGCGAACCACTCGAGGCGCCGACGACCAGAGAAGCGGCGCTGTCGGACTTCCTGCTGCCCGGCACGATCAGCGAGGCGGCGATGAATTCCTTCGCGACAGCCGCGCTGGCCAGTGATCCGGTCCGGACCGACTGGAATGCACTGGAGCAGTGGCAGGCGCTGGACCCTGCGCAGGTGACCAGCCCGGTACTGCTGCTTCAGGCAGCCCACGATCCCCTGGCCGTTCCGCACGTGCACGCGGCGTTCTTTGCTGCTCTCGGCTCGAACGACAGGCTCTGGGCGGTGATCCCGGGCGGTGATCATGCAGCGTTCATGGAGACCCCGCGCAGCTACTTCCTGTCTCTCGTCGAAAGCTTCGTGTTCCGAGGCGAAAGTCCGGGGCGGGCCGCGCCCTGAAATCAGGTTTCCCGGCGAATCCAGCGGCTGGTGGCAGCGACGTCCTCCACGGTGCGACCGGATTCCTTCCAGCCACGGAATCCTTCCTCCACGTGGGCGACGTTGGTGAAGCCCATGTCGGCGAGCGCCAGCACCGCCAGCACGGAACGACCGCCACCGGCGCAGAACACGACCGTGCGTCGATGCTCCTGAAACCAGTCGCGATAGTACGGACTGGACGGGTCCGCCCAGAACTCCAGCATGCCTCTCGGTACGTGCTTGGAGCCGGGAATGGTCCCGAGGTCGACTCGCTCCTGGATTTCCCGGAGGTCGACGAGCAGCAGGTCGTCTTCGGACTCCATTTCCCGCACCAGGTCGTCGATGCTCAGGTTCTCGATGTGTGCTTTCTTTGCTTCCAGATCCTGGAAAACGTTCTTGATCGGCATGACATTGCCTGCTGAGCAGTCCATGGACAGACGATTATATCGATGAGCAACGACTTTTCCGCTCGGGTGCCCACGCGCCCGTACTACGGCTGGTTCGTGGTTGCCGGGTTGTTTCTGGTGCTCACCGTTTCGTCGGGTCTCGGCTTCTACAACATGTCCGTGTACATGAACGTGCTGGCCGCACGCACCGGATACTCCGTATCTGCGCTGTCCGTTGCTGTGAGCCTGTTTTTCGTGGTCGGTGGTGTAGCAGGCATCTGGGTGGCGGCGCTACTCGATCGATACGACGTCCGGGTGGTGATGATCACGGGCGCCGCTCTGGCAGGCATATCGCTCGGCTGCACCGCACACGCACAGACGCTCTGGCAGCTCTACGGTCTCTATTTGCTGTTCGGTACCGGCAACAGCGCCGTGTCCATCGTCACCAGTACCACGCTGGTCACGCGCTGGTTCCCTGGAAAGAACCGCAGCGTGGCGCTGTCCGTCGCGTCGACGGGACTGTCCATGGGTGGCGTGCTCATCACCCCGCTGACGGCGCGGCTGTTCAACGAGCTTCCGGTGGGCACCGTCATGCCGTGGCTCGGAGTGGCGTTCTTTGGACTGATCGCACCGGTGGTGATCGGACTGCTCGGACGTCGAACGGACGGCCACCACGAGGCGGGCCACGCGACCCTGCGCGAGGCCGGTTGGCCGTTCCGCATGGCGGTACGTTCGAGATTCTTCGTGCTGGTGACCACCGCCTACGTGCTCTGCATGGGGGCCCAGGTCGGCGGTATCGCCCATCTCTACAACCGCACGGAGGGCCTGTTCGGCTTCGAGGTTGCTGCCACGGCGGTGCAGGTGCTGACGGTGATGAGCATCCTCTGCCGACTGGTAGGTGGGGTGCTGGTTACCCGCATCTCCATGCGTGCGTACACGCTCGGCAACCTGCTCGGGCAGGCCACCGGTCTCGGTCTGGTCGGGCTGGCGGAATCCCCCGTTGGGGTGCTGGTCGGAGCCGGCGTGTTCGGCGCGACGGTCGGGAACCTGCTCATGCTGCATCCGCTGTGGCTCGCCGAGGCGTTTGGCGTGAAGGCCTACGCGCGGATATTCTCGCTGTCCAATGCCATCACCGTGCTGGGTGTGGCGGGTGGTCCCATCGTGCTCGGTCTGATCTACGACTGGCAGGGTTATACGCTGGCCTACGAGGGCGCCATGGGACTGTCGCTCATCGCCTGGATGGTGATGTTCGCTGCGGGGTCGACGCCGCCGGCCGACGCTGCACCACAGGAATCCTGAATCAAGAGGTATCAGATGAACGCCAGAAGCAACCGGGGAAGCGCAGGCAGGAAGCTGGGTTTGTGGCTGCTCGCGTTGCTCTGCGTGCCAGCCGTCGCGGGCGCCGCCATGCCGCAGGTCCTGGGCGACGGTCAGGCCATGCCGAGCCTGGCGCCCATGCTCGAGAAGACGTCCCCGGCGGTGGTGAACATCGCCACCTTCACCACCTTCCGCAACCCACTGTTCGAGGATCCTTTCTTCCGCCGCTTCTTCAACGTGCCGAATCAGCAGCGGCGCACCCGCAGTGCCGGTTCGGGCGTGGTGGTGGACGCGCGCAACGGCTATATCGTGACCAACAACCACGTGGTCCAGCGTGCCGACGAGATCACCGTGACGCTGGCCGATGGCCGCAATCTGTCTGCGCAGCTCGTTGGTGCGGACGAGCAGGTGGATCTGGCGGTGCTCAAGGTGGCGCCGGAAGATCTGACGGAGATCCGCTTCGCCGATTCCGACGCGGTGCGGGTCGGCGATTTCGTGGTGGCCATCGGCAATCCCTTCAGTCTCAGCCAGACCGTCACCAGCGGCATCATCAGCGCGCTGGGTCGGTCGGGTCTCGGCATCGAAGGATACGAGGACTTCATTCAGACCGATGCATCCATCAACCCGGGCAACTCCGGCGGGGCGCTGGTGGATCTGAAAGGCCGACTGGTGGGCCTCAACACGGCAATCCTGGCGCCGAGCGGTGGCAACGTGGGGATCGGATTCGCGATTCCGGCCAACATGGTGCGGGCGGTGCTGGACGAGCTGATCGAGCACGGTCACGTGCAGCGTGGCTATCTCGGTGTCGCGGTGCAGGGACTCAACGCCCAGCTTGCCGAGGCGTTCGGGGTCGACCGCAAGGATGGGGTGGTAGTGGTCGATGTGGAGGCGGACAGTCCGGCCGGCGAAGCAGGTCTCCAGCAGGGGGACATCATCGTCCGGGTGGATGAAAAAGCCATCCGCCGGGTGTCGGACTTTCACAGCCGGACGGCCGTGATCTTCGTGGGTGACGAGGTGGAGATGGAAATCCTGCGAGGTGGCAGAACCCGTCACGTCACCCTCGAGGTGGGTGACAGCTGGGAGAAGATGCGTGGTGAGCGGGTGGACGCGCGTCTGGCGGGAACCTTGCTGCAGAATTTCCGCAGTGAGGATCAGGGCTCGGGTTCCGGCGTGGTGGTGACCGAGGTGCAGACGTCCAGCGAGGCATGGCGTTACGGTCTGCGGCCCGGAGATGTCATCGTCGCGGCGAACCGTCAGTCGGTGAGAACGCTGGCGGATCTGCGGGAGTTCGCCAGGGACGGGGATCAGCTGCTGCTCAGGATCTACCGCGCCGGCCAGTTCGGCTACGTAGCGTTACGTTAGTAACGCTACGCCGTCGTAACCTGCGATAGCAAGGCGCCACCTCGGTGGAAGTGCCACGCCGTGACCCCGGGTGAGGCCACGGCAACAGGCATCAGTCGAACATGATCACCGAGCGGGCGACTTCGCCGGTTTCCAGCGCGGCCAGCCCTTCGTTGACGTCCTCGAGCTTGATCTTCCGGGAGATCAGATCGTCCAGATGCAACCGGCCCTGCAGGTAGAATTCCACGAACCGCGGCATGTCCACCCTGAACCGGTTCGAGCCCATGTTGGATCCCTGCAGTTTCCGCTCCATGAGGAACTCTGGTCCGTGCAGCTCGATGTTGGTACCCACGGGGATCATGCCGATGATGGTGGCCGTGCCGCCGCGGCGCAGCATCTTGAAAGCCTGCTCCGCCGTGATCTTCAGACCGATGGCCTCGAATGAGTAGTGCACACCGCCGCCGGTGAGCTCGCGAACGGCTTCCACCGGGTCACCGCTCTTCGCGTTCACCACGTCGGTCGCACCGAACTTACGGGCCAGCTCCAGCTTGCTCGGCACCATGTCCACCGCGATGATCCGGGCGGCGCCGGCAATGGCCGCGCCGTTGATGGCGGAAAGGCCCACCCCGCCGCAGCCGATCACGGCCACGGTGCTGCCGGGTTCCACCTTCGCGGTGTGGATCACCGCCCCCACACCGGTGGTCACCCCGCAGCCGATGAGTGCGGCCTGGGCCATGGGCATGTCCTCGCGGATCTTGGCGATGGCGTGCTCGTGCACCAGCATGTACTCCGCGAAGGAGGACAGGTTCAGGAACTGCCAGATCGATTCGCCGTCCTTGGCCAGCCGGGGCGGCTGGTCCATCGGGCGCTGCAGCTCCGGCTCCTGGCACAGCGACATGTGGCCGGTCAGGCAGTGCTCGCAGTGACCGCAGAAGGCGGACAGGCAGGTGATGACGTGGTCGCCCGGCTTCACATAGGTGACGTCCTTACCCACCGCCTCGACGATGCCGGCGGATTCGTGGCCGAGCACCGCTGGCAACGGGTAGGGGTAGGAGCCGTTCTGGAAGTGCAGGTCGGAATGACAGACGCCTGCCGCCGCCGTGCGCACCAGTACTTCCCTCGGACCGGGGTCGCCGTGCTGGATGTTTTCGATCTCGAGAGGCTTGTTGATTTCCCTCAGGACTGCCGCTTTCATGTCCACTCCCTCCAATTCGATGAGGTCGGCGAGTTTGCCAAACGGTCATCGGGATTACTACTATCGAGCGTCCACAGGGGGCTTACAGGGACGAATCGACCGGTGGTGCTGATCGGACTCGGATCCAATCGGGGGGACTCCCGACGCATCGTCCTCGACGCCATGAGCCGGCTCTCGGCGTACGCCCGGGGACGGGTACTGCGCTCGCACCTGTGGCAGACGTCGCCGGTGGACTGCCCGCCCTTGTCCGACGATTACATCAACGCGGCGGTGGCCTTCGAGCCACGACGGGGCCTGACGCCGGAGGGGCTGCTCGCCGGCCTCAAGGACATGGAACGGGAGTACGGCAGAGAAGCCACGATGGTCAGGAACGCGCCGAGGGAGCTGGATCTGGACCTGCTGCTTTTCGGCACGGAAACGCGCAGCACTGCGGACTTCACGCTGCCTCACCCGCGGGCCGTCAATCGGCTGTTCGTGCTGGCGCCAGCGGCAGAGGTGATGCCGGATACGGTCTGGCCGGGCACGGATCGGACCATCCGCGAGCTGCTCTCGAGGCTCGACAGCGACGAGGTGGTGCAGCGGCTGGAGGGCGCGGAAGCATGAGTGTCCGTCACCCTCTCCGTGCGTGCTGCCTGGCCGTGCTGCTGTTCCTGTCGGCGCAGAACGCGGCGGCCTACGATGGCCGGGTTCATCAGTTCCTCACCTTCCTGGCCGCCAAACAGTTCAACCGCTGTGTGGAGGATACGGACCTGCCGCCGCTCACACCGCTGCAGGTCCGCTACATCGCCAGGGCCAACGCCTCCCTGATTGAGCGGAGCGTCTTTGCGCGCATGTTCAACTGGCGTTACTACGATTCGGCCGATCACGCGGAGCACCGCGTGCTGTGGCTGGTGGATACCCGTTTTCATGGCCACTACAACGAGCTGTCCGAACGGCTCGAAACCGAAGAGGATCCGGTGGAGGCCTATCAGGATCTGGGGCGGCTGCTGAGCTACGTGCAGATGGTCACCGCCCCTTCACGGGCCGTTCCGGTCTATACCGCCCGGTTCTGGCGACTCAGCTTCTCGGATCGTTTCGACGGATACCGGGTGGACGAAGAAGCGCTGACAGAGGCGGTGGAGGGCGACTGTGGCTTTCTCGACGACCTTTCGCTCAGTTATGCCGACGTGCTCGCCGAGACCGCGGATCGCACCCTCGCTGCCGTGCGTGCGCCGATTGACGGCATGCCGACCCAGTGGACGGCGTTCTGGATGCCGAGCAGCGAGCCGGGCAACTTCGGTGACTATGGTCCGGCGGGTAACGCCTTCGGTCGACGAACCGAATTCGCCTGCGGCAACGGTGAACGCTGTGTGCTGCTGCAGGACGATCCGCTCTATCGCGAGTTCGCCCTGGCCCGGCATCGGGATGCGGTCCGGAGCACCCAGGTGGCCATGCTGCTGATGCAGAGCGGCCGTCGCGACGCGCTGGCCAGTGCTCGCTGACCTTCGGGTACTCGATCTTTCTACAGGCCCTGGTTTGATGTGTGGCCAGATTCTGGCGGACATGGGTGCAGACGTGCAGCAGTGGGTCCGACCTGCCGACGAAGCCATGCTCGACTCGGACGGCCACTGGCAGGCCTACACGCTGGGCAAGGGACTGCATCGCATCGACTGGCCCGCGGACGTCGACAGACTGCTTGCCGCGATGTCGTGCGCCGACGTGCTCATCGAGACGGAGTCCGAGGCCTACTGGGCCACGCTCGGACTCGATTCGGTGACATTCGACACCTGCTTCCCCGAACTGATCCGGGTATCGATCACGCCGTTCGGCCGACAGGGCCCCAAGGCGAACTGGGCAGCCACGGACCTGATCAGCGTCGCTGCCTCCGGACACCTGCACGTGTCCGGGTCGGCGGAATCGGTGCCGCTGCGGATCTCGGTGCCCCAGGCGCACGCCCACGCCTCGGCGGACGCCGCGGTGGGGGTGCTGATCGCACTGTTCGAAAGGGGCAGGAGCGGCCGCGGGCAGATAGTGGACGTCTCGGCCCAGCACTCCACCACCTTTTCGCTCCTTTCCCGGGCGCTGGATGGGGTCGTTGGTCAGCCGAAAGCCGCGCGTGCCGCCTTCGGCTCCCAGGTCGGCGGCGTTTACCTGAAGAACCAGTTCGAGGCCCGGGACGGTCAGGTGGTGGTGCTGCAGGGCATCCTGCCGCCGCTGGCCGCTTTCATGGAACGTCTGATGGCCTGGGTGCATGAGGAAGGTCTGATAGATGCGAAGCACCTGGAACGGAACTGGGGCCAGGTGGCCGTGAAGCTGGCCACCGGCGAGATCGGCACGGACGACTGGACGCCCATCCAGAGTGGTATCGAGCGACTCCTGTCCGGTCGCTCCAAGGCCGAGCTGATGCACGAGGCAGTAACCAGGCGGCTTCTCGTTGCGCCGGTTCTGGATCTGGCCGACCTGCTGCCGTCGGACCATCTGGCGGCACGTAAATTTGTCCGGGATACACCGGAGGGTCGCCGGCTCGGTCCGTTTGCCCGCTTGTCCGACTCGCCTCTGCCTCTGACGCGCAACCCGGTCAGGCAGTGGCAGGGCCCTTCGTCATACCGGCCGGTGGCGGTCGCAGACCGGCCGGGTGACCTGCCGCTTTCCGGACTGAAGGTGCTGGACGTCTTCTGGGTGGTCGCCGGGCCGGGCGCCACCCGCATGCTGGCGGACTACGGCGCCACCGTGGTGCATGTGGAATCCTCGAAGCGTCTCGACATGGTCCGCAACGTGCCGCCTTATGTGGACGGCGTCAGCGAACCGGAGCGGGCTGCCTGCCATCACAGCACGAACGCCAACAAGCTGAACGTCTGTCTCGACCTGGGCGGTGAAGCCGGGCGACGGGTGCTCGAAGACCTGATCCGCTGGGCGGACGTCTTCACCGAGTCCTTCGCACCGGGTGTGATAGTCCGCATGGGTTTCGGCTATGAGGCGGTGCGTGCGCTGAATCCCGACATCATCATGATCTCGAGCTCGCTCATGGGGCAGACGGGCCCCTGGCGGAGTTATGCGGGCTACGGGAACTCGGCAGCAGCGGTGACCGGCTTCCATGCACTCACGGGCCAGCCGGAGGGACCGCCCACCGGCTGTTTCGGGCCGTACACGGACTTCACCTCCGTGCGGTTCAATGCGCTCGCTATCCTTGCGGCCGTGGACCACAGACGGCGGACGGGACGGGGCCAGTACATCGACATGGCACAGGGCGAGGCGGCCCTGCAGTTCCTGGCGCCGGCCTGCCTGGCATACCTGCGACAGGGCAAGGTGTCCCGTGCCTGCGGTAACCGGGATCCCAACATGGCGCCACACGGGGTGTATCCCACGCTGGGTGACGATCGCTGGATTGCACTCGCGGTTCGCTCGGATGACGACTGGCAGACGCTCTGCCGCCTGCTGGAGCTCAATGATCTCGCGACGCTCTCCCTCCCGGAACGACGTGCACGGGCCGACGAGCTGGACGCCGTCATCAGCGAATGGACGTCCGTCCGCGAGGCACAGGATATCGAGACGGCTCTGCAGACCCGGGGCGTTCCGGCTCACCGGGTTCTGGACACCCTTGATCTGGCGCGCGATCCGCAGCTGCTGGCCCGGGGTCATTTCATCGAGGTCCCGCACCGGGACTTCGGCCACAGTGCGGTGGAGAGCTCGCGCCTGCTGTTTTCCAGAACGACGGCCCGGATACCGGAATCGGCGCCCTGGTTCGGGATCCACAACCGCGTCGTGCTGGGCGATCTGCTCGGCTACGATGCCGACCGGATCGAAGCGCTGGAGAAGTCGGGAGTGCTCGCCTGATGAAGCTGGGGGTGACGCCTTGGGACTTCTCGGACCTCGGTGCGAAGAGCCTGTCGGCCCAGGCAGCGTTCGCCGAACAGCTTGGGTACGAGTCTTTCTGGCTGCCGGAGAACCACTTCAATCCCAACGCCATGCCGGATCCGCTCATGCTGCTGGCTTCGGTGGCAGCGGCGACGGACCACATCCGGCTGGCCACCACTTCCTATCTGCTGCCGTTGCGGAATCCGCTGCTCGCCGCGGAGCAGGTTGCCGTGCTGGATCGGCTGTCCAATGGCCGGGTGACTCTCGGCATCGGTCGGGGCTACGCACCGGTGATGCTGAAGGCGTTCGGCGTGCGCCCGAGTGAAAAGCGACGTCTGTTCGAACAGTGCCTCGCGACCATGCAGCTCGCCTGGTCCGGTGAGCCGGTACCCATAGGCGAGGGTGAGTCGGATCGGGTGGCGCTGGACCCGCTCCCCGTGCAGCAGCCACACCCGCCACTCTGGGTGGCGGCAATCGGGCCGAAAGCACTGGCTCAGGCGGGACGGCTGGGACTGCCCTACCTGGCATCGCCCATGGAGACCCTCGCGACGCTGGAAGACAACTATGCGCGCCACGCCCGGGCTGCCGAGGACGCCGGGCACCCGCTCGTGGACGTCGTACCCGTGATGCGTACGGTGTTTCTGACGGACAGTGCTCGGCAGGCGCAGACTCTCAAGGAACGCATTAGCGGCGAGGCAGCCGGCAACAGCCGCCTGCAGCCGGATGCGCGGGTGGAGGATTGGACTATTATCGGCGATCGCGTGCAGGTATCGGAAAAGATCGCCGAATACCGGGAGCGGTTGAACGTCAGCCACCTCATTGTCACGCGCCTCCGGGTCGGCGGTGTGACGAGGTCCGACCTGGAAGCATCGCTGGCAGCACTTGCCGACATCGTCGGCTGAGCAGGGAACGGTTACAGGGGAGAATTCAGTGAGTTATCGAGTGTTGTGGCCCATGATGCGCTGGCCTGAGGGTCGCGAAATCGAAACCAGCAGCATGGGCGAGCTGGGGACGGCGGAGTTCTGCGATGCGTTCACCGCCGTGTCAGACGAGCAGTGGGCAGGTTGTGATGCCATCGTCTGCGCGCCGGACATCCCGGCCGAGTATCGGGCAAGGCTCGAGCGCTGCCGCATCTTCGTGACTCCGAAGGTCGGTTTCGACAACATCGACCTCGCCGCCTGGGGTGAGCTGGGTATTCCGGTGTGCAACGTCCCGGATTATGGCACTCAGGAGGTGGCGGACCATGCCATCGCACTGATGCTCGACCTGATGAAGGGCATCACGTTCCACACGCGCGAACTCAAGCAGGACCCTAGGGCGCACTGGCGGCCGGCGCTTAATCCGTTCGGCCGGCGGCTGTCGGCGTGCACCTTCGGCGTGGTGGGGCTCGGTCGTATCGGCACCGCGGCGACCCTCAGAGCCAAGGCCTTCGGCATGGACTGCGTGGTCTACGATCCCTACATCACCAACGGCTCGGAGCTGGCACTTGGCATCCGCCGCGTCCACTCTCTCGCCGAGCTGTTCGGTCAGTGCGACGTGGTGAGCATCCATGCGCCACTGTCGAAGGAGACGGAGAAGCTGATCGACGCCGCCGTGCTCGCCGCGAGCAAACCAGGTCTGATCCTGGTGAACACCGCCCGTGGACCGATCATCGACCTGGACGCGCTGCATGACGCGCTGAAGTCCGGCCGCGTTCAGGCGGCAGGGCTCGATGTTCTGCCTCAGGAGCCGGCCGATCCCGATCACCCGCTGATCAGGGCGTGGGCTGCCAACGAATCCTGGGTGGACCACCGGCTGCTCATCACGCCTCACTCGGCGTTTTTCACGCCGGAGAGCGTTTATGACATGCGGTACAAGGGCGGGGAGGTGGCGCTCACGTATCTCGATACGGGCCGGCTGCAGAACTGCGTCAATGCGCAGTACCTGAAGAACCCTCGTTAGCTCTCTGTTTCAGCTTGGAGCGGCAGGCCGAGGTTCCGGGTATTCCCAAGGTCTGCAGCAGCGTGGGTATTCAAGAAACGCAGGAGACAGGAGGGTGACTAATCCATCACCTCGAGATTGTTGATCTCAAGATACGTCTTGAGCTTCCCCGTCAGGTAGTAGAACGGCACCGTGTCCGCCAGCGCGACACACATCTTGAACAGGTAGTTGCTGCCGATGAGCACCAGCATGGCGGCGAGGGTGATCTCGCCGGCCAGGAAGGTGGCGCCGAAGGTGACGGTGATGACCATCAGGGAATCAACCATCTGGCTCGTCAGGGTGGAGAAGTTGTTGCGCAGCCAGAGGTGCCTGCCCTTGGTCAGACGCTTGAAGAAATGGAACAGCTGCACGTCGCAGAACTGGGCTGCGATGTAGGCCATCATGGAGGCGAAGACGGCACCCGAGGTGCAGGCGTAGACGAGCTGGAAGAGCTCCACCGTGCCGGTGACGGACTCACCGTTGGGCAGGGCGATGTCCTCGGCGAGCTTGATCACCTGCCAGGGCGGCTGTGTGCCGGCAGGCACGCCAGGCAGGCTGCTGCCGAGCCAGAGCACACCGAGTATGAAGAAATTGAGGGAGAAGCCGACCCAGACCAGGAAGTTGGCCCGCCGCCGGCCGTAGAGCTCGCTGATCAGATCCGTGCACAGGAAGGTCAGCGGGTAGGGCAGCACGCCGACGGCCAGCGCCATGGGGCCGAGCTGAATGAAGCGCGTGATGCCCACCACGTTGAGCAGCGTCATCGCGCAGAGGAAGAACCCCGCCAGGACGATGTAGACGCGTTCGCGGCGTTCCGCCAGATCGACGTCCTGGGTCAGCGCTGCTTCGCTCACCGTTCGATCTGGCCGAGGTTGGCGTGGATCACGGCGCCGTTGATGACCGGATTGCAGGAAGCCCAGTAGAGACACTCGGCGATCTCATCCGGATCGATGAGGCGGTCGAAGGCAGACATGCCTTTGACGGAATCCATGGCCTCCGCGGGCACGTGGGCACGCAGCATCTCGGTGTCGGTGAAGCCCGGGCAGATGCAGGCGGTGTGGATCCCCCGGCCGGCCAGATCCTGAGTGATGGCGCGCATCATGCCTATGCCCGCGTGCTTCGTGACCACGTAGCTGTAGCTGCCCGGCACCGCTTTTTCTGACAGCGTCGAACCGACGAAGAGGATGGACGATCCTGTCTTCATGAACGGTATGGCGAAGTAGTTCAGGCTGTTCGGCGCCACGAGGTTCACCTCCAGAACCTGGCGGAAGGCATTGCTCGGCGTCTCGATGGCACTGTCTTTTTCCATCCTGGCGGCGTTGTGGACGAGCACGATCTGCTCCGCTTCCCGGAGCATCGGCGAGAGCTGCGGCGACAGGTGCTCGAGAAATCCAGGCTGAGACAGGTCGCAGTTGATGTGGCGTACCGCGTCGACGGGACAGCGTCGCCGGGAGAGATTGATGACCGTGTATCCCTCGCGCAGAAAACGCCCGGCCGTATGCAGACCTATCCCTGCGCTGGCACCGGTGATGAGCAGACATTTCACGATGATCCTCCTCTGTTCCTACCCGCCCCTCATGGTGGCATTCAGGGCGCGACGAAATCGCGCCTCGCGGCAGCCCACTGACCGGGGCCCGAGGACACCTGCAGCTCCAGGCTGAAGATGCGCAGGGCGCGTATCTCCGCATCGGCGCTCAGCCGCTCGACGAACCAGGGTGCGAGCTCTTCCACGGTGATGTTGCGCACCGGCAGGGTTCGCACGTCACGCGGCAGGAAGGGCAGCTTCTCGGTGCCGAAGCGGGCCACCAGGTAGCCTCCCTCCGTGCAGAGGTCGAGGTGCGGCGAGCGCTCGGGCAGCAGCACCTTTTCGTCGAGCTCGTCGCACAGGGCACGGATTCTCGTCTTCATGATGTTGTAGTCGAAGGCCAGCCCGTTGTCGTCGACGCGGCTGGTGACGAAGGCCCTGACGTAGAAGGTATGACCGTGCAGATCCTCCCGTTCCGTGTCTGAAAAAATCGTGAAGTGGGCGGAGTTGAAGTGCAGGTAATCCTTGCTGATCTCGATGGTGGTGAGCGACGTCCCGGTCATCGCCGCATGCTATCACAGGGCCTTCGAAACCAGCGCGCGCCGGCGGCTGTCACGACCAGGCGTCGGCAAACTCCGCCAGGGAAGTGAACGTCCAGGTGGGCGTGGCCTCCACCTCCCGGGTTGCGCCCAGGCTCGGCCGGTTGATCCAGACGGTGTCGAGGCCCGCTGCGGTGGCCGGCACGATGTCGTGAAAGCGGCTCTGGGCGACATGCAGCACGGGTCCCTCCGCTCTGGCGAGCAGCGTCGCGAACATCTTCGGATCCGGTTTGTAGGCACCCACCTGTTGAGCGGAGATGAGTTGCGTGAACGGGTTGCCCATGGCGCGGGCGCTCAGCGCGAAGAGGTCGTCGTCGATGTTCGACAGTGCGATCAGCTCGAAGTCGCTGGCGAGCTGCTTCAGGGCCGCCACCGTATCCGGAAAGGGCAGCCAGTACTCGATGCTGGCGGCGAACCCGGCAAGATCGTCTTCCCCCGGCGTGAAGCCGAGACGCTGGGCAAATCGTTGCAGCACCCGGGCGAGCACCGACCGGTAGCTGCCGCCTTGCGCCTGCACTTCCGGTTCGACCTCTCCCATATACGACAGCACCCATTCGTCGATCACGTGCACGTCCACGCTCTCCAGCAGCGGCTGGAGGTAACCGAGAATACCGTTCTCCCAGTCGATGAGGGTGCCGTAGCAGTCGAATGACAGCGTCCGGTAGTTTTCTTTCCGGAGCTTTTTCTCTGTCGTTTTTTTTCTGGTTGCCATGCTGTTTCGTCTGAGGCTCAGGCCGCGTCGCGGATGTAGTCGAGCACGAGGCCGTAGAAATAGTTATCGGCATTGTCGAAATACCAGCCGAGATGATGCTGGCACTCTTCGCAGGTTGCCAGCCGCCAGCGGAAGCCGGGAAACCACGTGTCTGCCGCCACCCGGTTGCCTGAGATGGCGCATCCGAGCGCATCCGCGAAACAGCCGACGTGGTACTCGACACCCACCGGGTTGATGAAAAAATGCGCGAAGCGCCCGTTCATCTCGATGCGATCCGAATGGCGTGCGATGACGTGCCCGCAGCTTGCGCAGAGAACGTAGTTGCGCCGGTCGGTCGACTGTTTGTCAACAATGGCCTTGAGCTTCGGGTCGAGAACTTGACGCTCTTTGTCCAGCACATCGATCATAGCGGTTCGTGGTGGAAGGGGACTCGCCGGATGGATTCGTTCGATAGCATCGAGCAGCGTGCTGCCGAGCGCAAGGGCGGTTCGGCGGCGCTCGAGGAAATCCTGCCGAAACCCGCCTCCAACTCAGCGCTCAGGAAGCGCCCGGACGACCGCTACCTCGCAGAGATGACGAAGTGCGTATTCCGCTCGGGTTTCGTCTGGCAGATCATCGAGAACAAATGGCCCGGATTCGAAGCGGCTTTCGACGGCTTCGATGTGAGCACGGCGGCCATGCTCTCCGATGAGGATCTGGAACGGCTCGGCTCGGACGAGCGCATCGTCAGGAACGCGCCGAAGATCCGGACCGTTCGCAGGAACGCTCAGTTCATCCGCGAGATCCGGGACGAGCACGGCAGTTTCGGTGCGTTTCTCGCGGCCTGGCCACGGCAGGACTTCGTCGGTATGTGGGACGTGCTCAAACGCCGCGGGGACCGGCTCGGCGGTCAGACCGGCCGGTTCTTCCTGAGATTCGTCGGCTGGGATACTCCGGTGCTGTCACCCGACGTGGTCACGGCGCTGATCGGTCAGGGTGTGATCGAGAAGAACCCGACCAGCGCGAAGGCGCTCAAGGCCGTGCAGGTCGCGTTCAACATCTGGCACGAGGAGAGTGGCAGGCCTTTCTGCCAGATCTCCCGGATCCTCTCTGCGACGGTCTGAGCGGCACGGCGATGCGTGTTTCGTTGACGGCAGAACAGCAGCGTTTCCGCGACGAAGTCCGCGAGTTTCTTGCCCGCGAGCTGCCTGCGACACTTGCGGAACGGGTCCGGCTCGGCAAGGGGGTGGGCAAAGCGGATCTGGCGCAGTGGACGCGCATCCTCAACCGGCGCGGCTGGGCCGCGCCCAACTGGCCAGAGGCTTTCGGCGGTACAGGCTGGTCCCTCGTCGAACGCCATCTGTTCGACGTGGAATGCCGCGCCGCCCACGCGCCGGTGCTGTCCGGATTCGGATTCAACATGGTGGGGCCGGCGATCATCCGTTATGGCACCGAGGCTCAGCAGGCAGACCTCCTGCCGAAGATCCGGAACGCGGAGCTGTGGTGGTGCCAGGGATACTCCGAGCCGCAGGCGGGCTCGGATCTCGCGACGGTGCGTACCCGTGCCGTTCGCGACGGTGACGAGTACGTGGTCAACGGTCAGAAGATCTGGACCAGCGCAGCCGAGGATGCGGACTGGATCTTCGCCCTGGTGCGGACCGATGCGGATGCCAAGCCGCAACGGGGCATCAGCTTTCTGCTGATCGACATGTCCTCGCCCGGCGTGACGGTGGAGCCGCTGATCGCCTTTAACGGCAAGCGGCTGTGGAATCAGGTCTTCTTCGACGACGTGCGGGTGCCGGCGGGCAACCGCCTGGGTGAAGAGAACCGCGGCTGGACCGTGGCCAAGAGCCTGCTCGGTGACGAGCGCCTGCTGGTGTCGCGTGTGGCGGAGAATCGGCGCCTGCTCGGTCGTATTCACGAGACGCTCGCCGAGGTGCAGGGAACCACCGGTTTCGGTGCGGAGCTCGCCGGCAAGATCGCCGCGCTCAGTATCCGGCTGGCGGCGCTGGAGATGACGAGCCTGAGGATCCTCACCGAGGCGGACCGTGGCGGGCAGATCGGCGCGGAGCCGTCCATGCTGAAGCTCAAGGGGAGCGAGCTGGTACAGGCCATGGACACGCTGCTCTACGAGCTCGTCGGCTGGTGGGGGCTGCCGGTCGACTCAGGCGTTTCGGAGAACCCGGTCGGCCCGGACTGGGCGGAATACGTTGCCTCGGGTCTCTTCCACCACCGCGGCTACACCATCGCCGGGGGCACGAGCGAGATTCAGCACAACATCATCGCCAAGGAAGTGCTCGGACTCTAGCAGCAAAAAAAACGCCGGATCTGCCGATCCGGCGTTTCTTTGCCAGCGGATGAGAGGGGAGAGGAGGAGAC
>QJYB01000003.1 GCA_003247835.1 Gammaproteobacteria bacterium
AACCCTTCCTTCGGAACCGCCTGCCACCGTCTCGCATGCGTTGTTCGTTTCGCCCATCTGCTTGAACCATCAGGCAATCCGCGTCGGAGCTTGATAGTTTTAGATTGCTTGGTATGCTTAGCAGTTCGAGAGGGCGAATGAACGGGCGACCTCAGGATCGAACACGAGGCGGGGGATGGAAATCCCTCGGAGACGGCCCCTGGCCCCCCCCTCGGCGCCTGCTCCAGTTCCGGAACCCCACAAGGTTTCGCGTTCCAGCCCGTGGATTTCGACGGAGTGCTCGTGCAACGCGCTCCCGCTCCACCGCCCCACATCCCTTCCAGGGTGTGGGGCGAGTTGACTCCCACTCGGCCTCTCGGCAGGTTGCGTCCGGAAGTGGCTCCTTGCAAGGGGCCAACGCCGAGACTGCCTGTCCCACGCGAAGATGTGAACACGGATGCTGCAGCGAAGGGAAACTGATATGTGGAAGCTTGTGAGAGACGCCATTCAGAACCTCTGCCTGTGGTTGAGGGCAAGCGTTGAGGAGCGCCGCGCGGCCCAGGCACGTGCCCGATTCTGGGCGGAGTTGCGCGCCGGACAGCGCGAGGCGGAAGCTCGGTTGCGGCCCTGACCTGCCCACGGTTCATCCGCCATCTGAGCGGACGCCTGCCCCGGGATCGCATGACAGGCATTCGCTGAACCTGCTGCGCCGGCAATGCTGGCAGCGATCCCCATTGCGCGGAACAGCCGTCTCAGTGAGACCTGGATCGAATTAGATACATCACTCACTCAAAACTTCGACTTCATCACCCGGCCAGGCAGTCTCCCGGCACCTGCTCGTGGCCTGCGCCACGCGTCACCACCGCTATTCCTGCCCGTTCCGGGCGCCGCCTGGCTAGCCCGGCCACTCCGCTGGCGTGCTACCGCATACGCAACGAATCCGAGGCTTTGTTACGGAATTTGATCAGGAACCGAATGGAGTTTCTGCTTGACCGGTACGAGCCTGTGCGTTCTGCTGGGCAGCGACAGGGGGAGTTTGTACCCTGCAGCCAATGGGCCTCGGCTGGAAACGATCGCCGGCCAGCCGGATCTCGATAGTGGATAGATCGCGCACCGATCCAACCATTCTTGCGGATCTCGGTCCTGGGATGTCGATGCCAATCGAACCCGGGACCCAGCGTTCGAACCGCTTCACCCATAGGTATCCAGAACTTGACGGCGCTTCGTCACAACGAGAGAGGGGAGCCGAACTTGATCAAGAAATTCATTCGCGGAACTACGAGAGTTGTGCCCATTTTTGCTATCGCCATGTCGATGGGCGCGTCCGCGCGAGCGCAGGATGCGCCGGACCCGGTGCCGGCACCGGCACCTGTGCCCAATCCCATTCGCCTGACTGCATCGCTGGACGGGGTGCAGTCCGTCGCGGTCAACTCGACTGCACTGGAGACACGGCCGGGCACGGGCACCGCGGTGGTCACGTTCGACCTCGCCACGGGCGATCTGACCTACGACATCTCGTTCCAGAACTTGCAAGCGCAAGACATCACGATGGGGCCACCGGATGTGAATCCCGATGGCTCGACCCCAGCCCCGGGAACTGTCAACGGGAACGTCTTCCCGAACCCGAACTTCCCGTTCGGAGCCGGATTGTTCCTGCTCCACTTCCATGTGGGTGCCCGCGGAGCCAATGGCCCAATCCCGATCGACATCATCGCCGCGACGGGACCGGCGATCGGCGTACAGACCGTGAGCCCGGATCCGATTTTCGGTGCGACGACCGGCCGCGTCACTGGCAGCGTCAACATCTTCGACCTGGACGGACAGTCGGGCGACATGATGATTGACGGCATTCTCCTGAACGGGGTTCCGGTCGACGGCCGCGATGACGGGATTCGCAATGCGACCTGCACCAACTGTGGATTCATCGAGGCGATCCTCTCTAACAACGTCTACGTGAACATCCACACCTTCAACAACCCGTTCGGTGAGACGCGCGGACAGCTGCTGGCCGATACGTGCACCTCGGTGGTCAACACCGTGCAGGGTCTCCGCGCGAGCATCACCGCACTCGACCTCGACAACCGCGTGCTCCGGTTCCTGCTGAGGGGCCTCAACGAGGTCGAAGCGGACGTCGCAGACGGAAGGTTCGACTCCGCCCGCTCGGAGCTGGCCGATCTGGCCGCAGCCGTCGTCAAGCTGTCGGGCTCACGCCGTAACATCATCACGATCCCCGCAGCGAACGACCTGAACTGCTCGATCGCCAACGTGATCAACGGCATCCCGCCTGCTCCGCCTGCTCCCGCACCAGATCCGGTTCCGGCTCCACCGGCCGACGACATGATGATGGCACCGCCGGCCGACGACATGATGATGGCACCGCCAGCCGACGACATGATGCCGATGGACGACATGCTGCCGGTGGACGACATCCCGACGGACGACGCCGCCGGCGACGCTCGCGCGCCGATCGGTGATACGCCAGCCGACGTGGTCGACATGCCGATCGGCGACATGCCGACGGACATGCCCGTTGGTGATATTCCAACGGACGCGATCCAGCCGTAAACCGAGCCGTAGACCGGAGACGACAGGGGCCACCCGCGCGCTGAGCCGCGCGGGTGGCATCCTTGCGTCAGACCTCTCGCCAGCGTTCGAGCTCGGCGGCCAGTAGGTTTTGGAGCGAGCTCTGCGTCCCCTCGATCTGGCTGGAGAGCACC
>QJYB01000088.1 GCA_003247835.1 Gammaproteobacteria bacterium
TATCACTTGGTGATTCCTAAGAAAACACCAACGGCGGTCGGAATGGTTGGTTGGTGGAGAGTTGATCCAAAAACTGGTGATACGTTAGGGATTCTCGAAAGTGGTGAGGGAGCGGGTCTTACTGAAGAAGTAGCGACGCGTATGTTGATCATAGGCTTCGTGGTGGGCTTGGCTACGTTCGTCATGTGTATGATCTATGAGGAAAACGATAGGAGGTACACTGACTTGTCGGAAACGACTTACACCATGAGAATGTTTGGTGAGTGTTTGGGCCTCGGATTGGTGGTCGGAGGTTCCGTGGCTGCGGGTGGAACGGTAATGGCGGTCGGAAAAACTATGCTCGTGGATGTGGCTGGCGCCTTAGCCGGAGGTATCGGAGTCATCAGTTCGCTGCTCGTTTTCGAAAGTAGTATGAGAGAAAGAAGGAATGAGTAGCGTGTCGAGCTTGGGGGGCAGGAGCTTTCCTGTTTTACTTCACCTCGAGCGTCAGCTCTGACTCACCCCGCACATCGACATCCTCGAACCGCTGTACCGGCTGCGTGCGAACGAGTACGGAGTAGATACCCTGCTCGAGCTCGATCGGCTCGCCGCCGACCTGTCCGGTTGCCACCTCGTTGCCCACCCGGTCGTAGACGACGTAAGACACCTTGAGCGCCTCCTGGATGGCGGTACTCAAGCCGGCCTGATCGTTCGCCGTGAAATAACGACCGCCGCCTTGCTCAGCCCAGGCCTCGAACTGCGCGGCCAGCGCCGCGTCGTCGATGGCGAATCCGACGATGTTCAGGCTGACGTCGAACCCACGGGAACGAAGCTGGTCGATGACGGCCCCCGGATCGCCGTCGCAGGTTTCCTCGCCGTCGGTCACCAGCACAACCACGCCGGATGTCTGTCCCTGCAGATCGCTCTGAACCGCCTTCAGAGAATCGGCGATGGGGGTTCGCGCGAGATTCATGGCGTTGACGCCGGCGATTTTCGCCGCGGCGGCCTCGGGATTCAGCGGCGCGAGACGTATTTCCAGGTCGGTGCGGCAGGAGTCCACCTCCTTGTGGCCGAACACACGCAGTGCCACGGGCGTTCCCGCGGGAATGTGCTGGGTGACGGCCTCGGTGAGTACATCCTTGGCAATGCTGATCCGGCGTTTGCCTTCCACCCGTTGCAGCATCGAGCCCGAGGCATCCAGGATGAGTTCGACCGCGGCGCCTGCAGTGCTCGAGCCTGCGCTCTCGATCACACTGAGCAGGCCGGGCCCCGGTGCTTCGCGGAACTCACCGCCGACCAGCAGCGTGTAACCGGCAGGCCGGTGCATCAGCGTGGCCGCGCGATCGAAGGCGACTTCCATCTCTCCCTGATAGACGAGCTGGGTGAAGTGCCCGCCGTTCACGGTTGACCAGTCGCGCATCAGGTCGTGGTGGATGCGCTCACCGCCGGCAACCTGCACGGCGAAGACGCGCGGCTGGACACTCCGATACTCACCCCACATCCCGCCGTCGTGATTCACGTCGCCGTCGGTGATGACCAGAATCGCCTTGGTGCCCGGGAGTTTGCCGAGTTCGCGCGTCGAGTGCTTGAGCGTCACCTCGGCGGCGCTGGACGACGACGGGCGTCGGTAGTCGTTGAGAATGGTCTGCAGCATGTAGGGCTCGCCCAGCCAGTCCTTGAGCAGCGGTCCGGTCGGGAACGGAAACAGATTGACCGCCTCCTTGCCCGGCACCACCTGGCTGCTGAAAGCGACGATCGCGTTGTTGATCATGGGGATGTAGGCGCCGACGCTGGCGCTGGTATCCCATGAGAAGGCAACGTTTCGCGGTGGCTCGAAGACGTGGAAGAACACCTCGCTGCCGGATTCCACCGGAGCTTCGAACAGGTGGGAGGCCGGGGTCATTTTCGGTCCGACAGGGCGGGCAGGGATGCGGTTGCCGTCTGCGTCCTGCATCTCGACGATGGTGCGAACGGTGGGGTCGCCGTCCATGGTCAGCGTCAGCAGGTTGATCCCTGGAGGCACCGCCATCCGGTACCAGTGTTCCTGCCTGCCGAGCGCGACGAATCCGCGTACCGGGGAGGCCAGCTCGATTGGCGCGGCCCGCGTCCGGGTCGTGTTATCGGCTTCGACGAGGGCAGCTTCCGGCTGCAGCCCCTGCTTGAGTTCGTAGAACGCCCGCGGGCCCTTCGTTCCCCACTCGCCGAGCACGCTCAGGTAGTCCGCCCCGCCCGGCCGTTCGTGGACGAGAATCTGACCCGGCGATACGGCGGTGCTCGAGCCCGGCGGCTTGCTGGCCGTGAGCCGGACGAACCTCGCCCATGTCGGCTCATCGAGCGTCACCGTTCCGTTGAAGGTCTGCGGATCGATCTCGAGCTCGGTCAGTGGCAGCCACGGACCGATGGGAGAATCGAGGCTGACCGCGACCTCGATCCTGTCGAAGATCTTCCACTCTTCGCGGGCATCATCTGCGTACAGCCAGTCGATCCCGGTGATCTGCGCTGCGCGGTCCTGATTGAAACCGAGGACATACGTCTTCGTATCACCGCGCTGCATCCCGGCGGCCTTCGAGGCGTCATCGGGTGTGACCACGCGTCTGGGTGCGTAGGGCTCCGGTGGCCAGTCCCAGACGAGATGACCGCCCACCTCCGGGTCCGCGATGTTGAACCCCTTGCCAGCGGAGAGATCGTGGCCAGGCGCCAGAATGACCTTCCACTGCGCCATCGACAGTCGTGCGGTGCTGGCTTCGCGGAACACCGAGTCGATCCGCAGTCGCGCGAACCGGGCAGGGACCGGCTCCGCCAGGGCGAACTGCTGCTCGGTTTCCACAGGCAGCGCCTCGAAGTGGAGCACTTCCTGGAAGGACTCACCGTCGAGTGAGAGCAACAGTGTGGCTTCGCGGACATCGAAAAACGGCCCCGGAGTTCCGAAGTGGTTCACGGCCGTGCCGGCGACGGGTATGGGATCGTCGCCAGGCAGGTCGATGGTCAGCTCGTTCTCTTCGCCCACCTTCCAGCCGCCGCTGACCGCGCCGCTGGTCAGCCGTATGCCGTCGAAGACCAGGCCATCACGCAGGTAGGTTCTGTCCCGGGCCCACTTGGGTGTGTCCTCGGTCCAGGTTCCGCCGAAAGGTATCCAGGCTGCGTTCAGTCCTCCACGCAGGGATTCAGGAATGTCCCAGGTCAAGGTTGGATTGACCGGCGGGATATCCCGGTCGACGGCGACTTCCTGCCAGGTTTCCGCCTGACGACCCGTATCGTCGCGCGCACGGATGCTGATGCGGACCGGGTAGTCCGCCCAGGCATCGTCGGGTACGGCGAGGTTCAAGCCGACGGGGAAGTTCGAGCCAGGCGGGATTGTCACCGCCTGTTCAGACAGGTGAACCTGCCACCGGTAGTCACTGGTGACCGCGTCCAGCTGAACGTCGAGGGGGTCATCACTGGTGTTGGTGACGACGAACCGGCCATCGACGCGCTGACCCTGAAGGCGGAACGCGGAGACGGTGCTGTGTGCGAGTGACAGATCGAGGGCCACCGGCAGCGGATCGCTGATCGGTGTCAGTTCTCCGTTGGGAAACACGAGCTCGAGACGGTAAGTCGCGCCCCGGGACTCGACCATTATCCGGTACGGTCCACCCGCGGGAATCGTCGTTCGGTAGCCGCCGAGCTCGGCGTCGTACGTCAGCCACTCGCGATCGGCCAGATGCGGACCGACGCTCAGCCTGACCGGATCGGCCGTTCTGATGTGCAGCTCGGTGTCGTGGTCGAATGCGGGCAGCTCGTAGTTGTCCTGATCCCGCCAGTCGCCCGAAATACCTTCGAGAACCAGATCGGCGGGTAGTGGGGATGCCAGCCAGATCAGCCCATGGCCGTTCGGCTCGCAGTCCGCCGGGCAGGAAAAGCGCGGCAGACGTTCCAGCTGCAGTGCGTACTCGGCATCGCTCACCTGCCTTGGATGGAGAACGATGTGGTAATCGCCCGGCGGAAACAGGCCCTGCATGACCATGGGCTCGCCCGGCGTGACCGGCTGTCCTTCGCCGATGATCTGGTCGTACCAGTAGACATACGGTGCGATCAGGCCATCCGCCGGCGGCTTGAATGTCAGACGGAGGTGATCCCAGTTGCCGACGAAGAACCGGTACTGATCCAGATCATTCTGATCGCTGGAGAGCCCTGTGCGCGTCTGGCCGATGGCGAGCCGCTGCCGGTTGTGCTCGTCGTTGGGCTCGAGCTCACCGTTGGGATCCGGAGGGCCGAGCGGCCGCGCGAGCAGCGTGTAGCTGCCGCCGTTACGTCCTTCGACGCGGATGTAGTGCCGGCCCGGCAGGAGAAAGAGATTGTCCAGGCGAACGCGGCGCTGGCCGGACGCCGCCCTGACCCGGTCCTTCTGATGTCCGGAGCCATCGTAGTAGCCCACCTCGAAGATCTCGTCACCGATGACCTGGAACCGCCACAGCTGCGCCTCTTTGGAGACCAGAATCTCGTAGAAATCGGTGTCATTGCCGTAACCGGTGAACCGGCCCTTGATGCGAAGGTTGTCCGGAATACCCTTGGCGAACTCGATCCTGTCATTGGGCTCGATTTCCTTACCGGATTCGACGGCCCCCTGCTCGATCCACGACAACGTGTAGGCGGTCCCCGACGCTGCCCGGTCCACGCTGACCACCCAGTCACCCTCGTCCAGTGCCAGGTCGTTGAACTCGACGGGTGAGTCCCCCGCCTGGCAGTTCACCTCGGCCTGGGATCCCGTACGCAGGCAGAGCTGAACCCTGACCGGAGGATCCGTCTCCAGACGCAAAGTTCGCAGCACGTCAGCCGCGCTCGAGTCGGCCGTGTAGCGGAAGTAGTCGGCTCTATCGTCGCCGCCGGTGCGCCCGGTGACCGGCTCGCCGAAGTCGATGCGGTTAGCCAGCTTGAAGGTGCCGTTGGGCTCCGCCTCTTCACCCGCGATCCTTATACCGACCGCTTCTGCGGCAACGACGTGAATGAAGCCGGGCGTCGTGGTGGTCAGCTCCAGGTACCAGGTCGTTCCGGCGGACGGGGCGAGATCGGGGAATCGCAGCTTACCCTTGTCGCTGACGCGACCCTTCTGCAGCTCGCTGCCGTCGGCGTCCACCAGCCGCGCGCGCAGATCCCGTCCGATGGGTGCCTGCACACGCACGTCCCAGCGACTGGCGGCCTGCTCCTCGTTGAACGTGAGCCTGTACCAGGCCGTCTCAGCCGGATCGAAGGTCGAGAACTCCGAACCCAGACGCAGCAGATGTGCGGTATCGAGACTGTCCCGTCCCTTCGGGCCGGGTGTTGGCGTGATCTTCCGGGCGTTCATAATCCACATCCGGTACGCGCCCGGCTGCGCGTTCCCGGGCGGTGGCTCGGCGGCGTCGCCATCCGCGTTGTCAGCCGCCGATCCTGCCTCGGGCGCGGAGCCGAGTTCCGTGAAGGACAGGCTCCCTACGGGCGGACGGAACGGACTGCCGGCCTGCTGGCTCTTCCCGGCGCCCGCCTGGGCGAGTCCGATCACGTACTCTCCCGGCTCGAAGAGCAGGTTTTCGTGAATCGAGGGTGTGACGCCGTCGCGGGTGCCCATCTTGAACAGCGTCGTGGCGTGGGCGATGTCCACGCCGTTGTCCGCATACTCCAGGCGAACGATCTGGGCGATGGTCAGTGCGCCGGGCTCGCCGTTGAGCCTGAAGGTCCAGCGCTTGCGCGCGTCGTTGTCCGTGACGGTCCAGAGGTAACCGTCCTGGTCCTGACCCACCATGGTGCCGTAGAGGGTCACTTCGCCGCTGATCGGCGCGAAGTTCTCAGGCGTATCGTTGGGCTCGGACTCGTACACGCCGGTGTCGGCGAGCGACAGGGTGCACGCCAGAGCGCACGCGATGAAAAGCGTTGCTCGAATGAGAGCCTCCCCCAGATCCACCCCGACGGATCCGTCCTGGCTCTACTATAGCGGATGAGCCGCAGATGACGAGTCCACTCGCGTCAGCGCGATGCTGCGTCGGGATTCCGGAAGCTCCTGATGAACAGGTCCTGAAGTGCGCCCCAATCAGGCGCGCCGCCGCAGCTGAAGAAGGCGGTGCCGCCGTAGCGCTTGCCATCCAGCGTGACATGGAAGCGCACGGCGCCGTTGGCTTCTCCGGGCACACCTCCCGATGGCTGATAGAACGTGATGGTGCCGTCTCCGCAGCGCGCGCTGCCGACGACGGGCATGACCTGCCGCCAGGCCTGCTCCTGAACGTCGGCGTTGCTGTTCGGCGACAGACCCATCGCCATCGCCACCGAGGGGGTGCCCGACGTGCAGGATTGACCGCAGGCAGGCCCGGCGATGATGCTGATCATCATGCCGTCGTTGGAGAACTGTGCATTCCAGCCGGCCGGAATGTCGAAATCGCACGGCATCTCGTTCGGACCGGTGCGGCTGCTGACGGGGACGAAGGCCGAGCCGAGATCGGTGCAGCTGCAGCAGGCCGCACCGGCGGCAGGCTGCACGGGCAGGGGCTGATCGCCGTCCGCACCGGCGCCGGGTACGCCGAGCGTGATGCGGGCCTTGCCGTCAGGATCCATGGTGAGGCTGGTGTTGCTGCCGTCCAGCGTGATGCCGGATTGTCTGAGCATGTCGAGCGGATCCAGCACGACCGACGCGCCTTGGACGGCAAAGACGCAGTCGACGCTCTTACCGGCGCCGGGGCTGAAGCCGACGCTCTGGTTGTTCAGGTCGGCGATCACCGACAGCTGCTCCCCGGCGCGGCTGCAGCTGATGTCCGAAACACTCATGCCGGGCTGGCGGATCAGCGCAACCCGATACAGGAGCGCGTTGGCATTGCCGTCCGTCGCGGTTTCTCCGGACAGTAGGGTCACGTCATTGCCGTTCATGTCGAAGGTGATCTGGCGCTGCGGCATGGCGGCGCCGAAAGCGGCCCGGGCAGTCACCTGGGCCCTGAGCGCCTGCAGCGAAAACGTGCAGTCCACGTGACCGCCGGTTCCCGGAGCAAAGGCGATGCTCCGGTTGTTGAAATCGACGTTGGCAGGCAGCCTGTCCCCGTCGCGCAGGCAGGCGATGTCCATGAGCCGGAAATCCCGTACCGGCAGCAGCGCCATGCGGTAGAGATCCGGGCGGCTGCGCTCGTCTCTGGCAATCTCACCCTGTGCAAGCTCGAAGCGCTCGCCGTTCATCTCGACTTCGAAGGTGGTCGTGACGTTCTGCCGGTTGGTCTGCACCTGCGCCGTCACCGCCGCCCGCAGCGCGTTCAGCTGAAACGTGCAGTGCACGAGATTGCCGATGCCGGGCGTGAAGGCGACGCTCGAGTTTTCGTAGTTGATCTCGGCCGGCAACCGCTGGTTGTCGGCTTCCCGGATGCAGACCACGTCATTGAGTCGGAACCGGCGTTCGGGAATGAGGGCGATCCGGTACAGGTCTGACCTGGCGTGACTGTCGGTCGCGAGCTCATCGGGCAACATCTGCACCGGCTGGCCGTTCATCTCGAGCGTGAATTCGGTTTCGACCGGGGTAGCGGAGTCGGTGGTCACCGTCGCCGTCACCGTCGCCACCTCGGGCCGCAGCACGAACTCGCAGTCGACCGTTGCCCCACTCCCCGGGGCGAGCGTGATCGATCCGAGACCGAGATCGACGGTCGCCGGCAGCCGGGCGTCATCCGGGCGTCTCGTGCAGATAATATCCATGAGCTGATAGCCTGCCTGTCGCGCCAGCGTCATGGCGTAGAAGTCGGGCGTCGCCTCGTCGTCAGTGGCCAGATCACCGGGCCACAGGGTCTTCACTACGCCGCCGATGTCGAGATCGAACGACTGCTCGACCGGTTCCGGCGAATCCACCGTCACGGTGGCCACGACCGTGGCGCGCTGCACTTCGACCGAAAATCGGCAATCCACGGTTTCGCCATTGCCGGGCGCGAAGGTGATGCCGCCGTTCTCCAGCGACAGGTTCGCTGGCAACCGGTTTCCATCGCTCTCGCGTGTGCAGGCAATGTCCATGAGGCGGTAGCCTGGCACCGGCGTCAGCGTCATGGCGTAGAGATCGGCGCGTGCCTTGGCATCGGTGGCGATGTCGCCCGGCCACAACGGAACCGCATTGCCACCCATGTCGAGCGCAAACTCCTGCTCCACATCGGGTCG
>QJYB01000112.1 GCA_003247835.1 Gammaproteobacteria bacterium
AAGGCTAGCATGATCGACGTGACCCGGCGGGCCTTTTTTCTTACTCTCATCTGTCCTGGGGAATCATCCGGGGGGGGCCATGACCGGGATCACGCTGTATCACAATCCGAACTGCAGCAAGTCGCGCGGCGCGAAGGAAATCCTCGAATCGAAAGGCGCGGACTTCGAGGTGGTGGAGTACCTGAAGAAGCCGCTCAACGCGCAGGGCGTCAGACGTCTGCTGAAGTTGCTCGACGTGCCACCGGCGGAGCTGGTGCGTAAAGACGGTCACTTCAGGGAGCTCGGTCTGAAGTCGGAGGACTATGTCACCGCGTCCGCGGTGGCGACGCTGCTGGCCGAACACCCCAAGCTCATGCAGCGGCCCGTGGCCGTGCGTGGGGAACGTGCGGTGATCGCGCGCCCGCCCGAACTGGTCGAAACGTTGCTTTAAAAAAAGGAGTCTGCCATGCCCACTGTTCTAATCACGGGCGCCAGCCGGGGAATCGGACTGGAGCTGGTCCGGTGTTATGCCGACGGGAGTGCCTCGGTGATTGCCTGCTGCAGGCATCCGGAAGCGGCAACGGCGCTCGGGACCATCGCGGGCGACGTGACGGTGATGCCGCTGGACGTCGCGGACGCGGCATCCGTGGCAGCGCTTGCCGCGAGCCTGGGTGACCGCCCCGTCGATATCCTGATCAACAATGCAGGCATCTCAGGTCCGAGCTACGACCATCAGAGCGTCTATAGCATGGATTTCGACGGCTGGGCGGAAGCCTTTGCGGTGAACGCGATGGGGCCGGTGCGCATGCTGCAGGCGCTGATGTCCAACCTCAAGGCCAGCCACGATGCCCGGGTGGTCAACATTACGTCCCAGATGGGTGCCATGTCTCTGGACATGACGGTGGCATACGCTTACTGCACGTCGAAAGCCGCGCTCAACAAGTTCATGCGCATGGCGGCCATCGAGCTCAAACCTCAGGGAATCAAGGTCTGTCTCATTCACCCGGGCTGGGTACAGACGGACATGGGTGGCCCCAATGCGGAAATCACACCGGAAGCAAGCGCGCAGGGGATCGTTCGGGTGGTGGAGGGGCTGAACGCGGACAATACCGGCAGCTTCTGGAAGTGGAACGGCGAAACTCACGACTGGTAGCGGAGCAGCGTATATGACGTCGGTGTGCGTCGCCTTCAAGGCACACATGGGCTGGCTGAACTCGGTCGCCGTGGTCGCTGGAACCGACTCACCGGAGCCGGTACGCGTCGAACGTGTGGATCTGTTCCGGGGCGAGGCGCGTGAGGTGGTCGAGCCGTATCACGTTGCCGGCGGCTGGCAGGAGCTCGATCGCGTGCCAAGGCCGGAAAATCCTGCCGCCGTCATTCGCGCGGGTCGGCGCAAGCAGGTGACCGCCACGAAAAAGCAGCTGCGCGCGTTTCGCAAGCAGCTCGAGGCCGAGGGCCTGAACTGGCACGGTGCTGTGGTGCTCATCGGGCGCGGCTGGATGGGCCATAGCCTGGAGGAGATTCTCGCGCACCATTCGCACATCCACGTCTACGAAGGCGAGGCCGTGCGCGATGCCGCCCGCACCGCGCTGGACGCCATCGGCGTTTCCTGGGTGGAGCAGGACGAGAAAAGCGTGCCGGCACTGGCTGCGGAGCAGCTCCATGTGAAGGACAGCGACGCGCTCATGAAGCCTCTGCGTCCCGCCGGTGTGCGCACGTGGGCCAAGGAAGAGCGGCTGATCGGCCTCGCCGCCTGGATGCACAGTCGACGGTGAGCCGCGGTTACGGGTCCGTACCGTCCGCCACCGAAGGCAGATAGTCGCGGAACGCGTCCATCTGTTTCCAGGCCGGTTCTGGCGGCGATATCCCCGGGCCGGGTGCGTATTCGGACAGCTCCTCGACTGCCATGCGGTGCAGGTATCGAGGACAGTTCGGGAAAATGTGCTGCGCCCTGACGCGGACAACGAGCTGCGCGCCTTCGAACGAGTCCGTGAGCGGATCTTCGAGATCGATCGATGCCGAACCGTTCACTCGGAGCCGGCGGGGCCGGTTGAAGTCGATGAAGAGCATGCCGACGCCTGCATTGGCCAGGACGTTGCCCAGGCTCTTGAACATGCCGTTGCCGTCGTAGCTGGGGAAGGCAAGGGTGTCGGGCGCAATCACCCGAACGAATCCCGGACGACCACCTTTATAGGAGCAGTCGGGCTGCCCCGTGGCGTCCGCGGTGGCGAGGAAGAAGCACGTGCTCTGCTCGATGAACAGGCGGTCCTCGTCGCTGAACGCCGTCCGGTGCAGCACGGCCTCCAGACGATCGGCGATTCGACGGGAGTCGAAGCGATCCTGCAGAATCCGGTTCCCCTCGTGGTACATCGCTACAGTCCTCCACAGACGAAGAGAGAAGATGCTACTCCGCCTCCTCGTGGTGTCGAGTACCGCGATTCAGTCGCCGGCGCGCAGCTCGTCGTCGATCCAGCGCCCATAGCCGGGAGTCGGCCAGAGCGACCCGGCGATCATCCGCCCGTCCCCGGCATTCTCGTGCAGCAGACGCCAGGCGGCGGCGGGGTCTTCGTTGAGCGCTGCGCACTCGCCGGTAGCGAGCTGAACCGCAGTGACCGCGAGATGTCCGATCAGGCTGAGCGCGATTCCGTCCGTGCCGCTGAAGTGCAGCACGGTGTGGCCCGGACCATGACCCCCGCTGACGTCGGCCACCAGGCCGGGCGCGAGCGACTCGCCGTCGCCGAAGGTATGCACGACCCCGCTGTCGATCAGCGCCGACCAGGCGGCGCGGACGAGATCCGATTCCACCTTCGCAGTGGCTGGCGCATTCTGGAATCCGGCCAGCTCCACGTCGCTCATCAGGATCCTGGCATTCGGGAAGAATGGCTCCCAGTGGCCATCCTCGTCGCGCCGCGCAATCATGCCGACGCCGTCGATGTGGGTCATCACCACCTGATCCACGGACTCGACGGGAAATCCGCTGTCGGCGAAAAGACGGGTCACCGCGTCCTGGTGTGTCCGCTCGGCGTCCCGATCGGCCCGCAGCACCACGTCCAGCGTCTGCAGCGGATCGAACACGAACCTTTTATCTCCGAGATCGCCGAACCAGGCGGCGTTGCCGAGGATCGGCTGATCGCCGCGAGCCCAGGTGGGTGCGGCCCAGGGGAGTTCTGCCACCTGGTCGGCCGTCAGGCCCAGCAGCTCGGCCGGTACCGGCAGGTCCAGATAGCCGACCCGGGTCAGCCGTCCCTGGGGCAGCGCGATGGTTTCAACGGTCACGACGCTCTCCCTTCCGTGGAAGCGATAAAGGCTAACCGATTTACCGTACGCATTTCGCCTATCGTATGGTGGCGCAGTACGACCGGAAGTCGAAAGATTTCTATCTGCCGATCAGCTTGCGCAAGGTGAAGGTGAGCTTGGTATACAAGGACTGGGCCGGTTCGGCGGGGAAGAATTCGATTCGCCTTGATGTCACGTAAACTATCCCGATAGTTATCTGATGGTGATGGTGGAATCCGCGGAGGTCGAACGTCAGCGTCGCCAGCTCGGCCGTCTCGAGACGCTGATGGACGTCATGTTCGGTCTGATGCTGTTCCGTCTGGATGCGATTTCCGGTGACTTCGACTCACCGGCGGCGCGAGTGATGCGGAGTCTCGCGCTCGCCGGTGTGAGGTTCTGCGGTTTTCTCGGTTTCCGCTACGCCGCGCGTAACCGGCACCTGCTCTCCGATTCGCTGACGGACGCCGAAGCCGCTATGCAGAGCAGGACTGATCGCAGCGTTCGGCGTGTCCGAATAGCCAGGTCCTGTCGGCCCGAGGAATCGGCGCACGGTGTCTTATTTAGGCAGGAAGGTTAACCAATAGATCGACTTGCCGGGAATTCGGATACCTCTGGGGACCATTCCGAGCTCAACACGGTGAATTTCCACGGTGGCGACCACGCTTGGTTCAACGGTGCAGACCGACACTGGATTTCGCGGACGCTGCTCAGCGATGCAGCCTCGATTGATCAGAAAATCGGAATGAACACGGAGTACACAATGTCTTCGAGATACGGAAAGTGTGTGATCGGCTCGCTCTGCCTGTTGCTTGTCGTTGGGGTTGTCACCCCTGTTGCGCCGGCCGAAGCGGGGCAGCGGGTTGTCGGCTATTCCGAACTGGACCTCACTCAGCGCGATGACATCAGGGTCCTGTACCGGCGCATCCAGAGCGCTGCGCGTGAACTCTGCGACTACAACCATGCGTCGGTGCTGAGAGACGAGGCACGGGATTGCGTGGACGACGCTGTCGGGCGGGCTGTGGCCGAGATCGTTGCCAGGGAGCTCAACCACCGCTATCAGGAAGGTTCCAGCTAGACCAGGGTAAAACCCGGCATGCTCCGCCGACCTGTAGGTGAAGCACTTACGCGGAGTGCAGGTCTGCGCGGAGCAATCGCAACACGAAATCCGCTCGAGCCTCCACGTCCGTTTTCGGCAGGAGCACTACGTCGTAGCCCAGTGACGGGTATGCCGCCAGGAGCCGGTCATACTCGCGGATGGCGTTCGAGATCGGATGTCGCCGATCGTCGTCGGTGACGTAGATCGCCGGCCAGGGTGGCGCGAGAAACACCTGGTGATGAAACACCTGTCCGATACGGGGAAACTCGGCGAGGGATTCACCAGTGATCTGTGATAGCGCGGAGGCGGCATCGACGAGTCCCCTGTCGAAGAATACCCAGTCTTCGGGGTCCGGAAACGATTCGATGTCGCGCAGAGACATCTCGACCAGCCGGCGGACGAAGGCTGCGGGATCCGTCCAGGGCAGCGCGGTACCGCCGCTGAGGCGTTCCTCGGCGATGATCCGGCGGCCAGGCTCTTCGACGACCTGATAACCCCGGCTGTGCAGCGCCTGAAGCAGACTGGATTTGCCGCCGCTGGAGCAGCCGGAAATGGCAACGAGTCTGCTCACTCGTACGCGCGCGTCTGAGGCAGTGCGGCCTGCAGAGTCCTCTCCAGTCGCTCGAACTTCCCCACTGCGGCGGGAAACGTGGCAATGACCAGATTCATCATGGTGGGATTCTCCGGGAGATGTTTCTCGGCTGGTTTTTTTTTTTGAGGATGGATTCTAGCCGGAGAATCCGGGGTGCGGTGTTATCCACGGCTTTCGACTCGCTCACCTTTCTGCCGAACCGGACGCCGGATACGAAGGACACGGGGGTCGCGTTCTGCCGTCTGGCCGACTATCGCAACGGCGGCGTCTTTGTCGGGCACTACGCCGGCAACAGCGCGCCATGGTCGGGACCTGGCACCGCTTCGAGACACTGCTGGGCGTCCGCATTCTGACCGTCACCCCACAGCCGACGGATCACAGTATCGAACGACCCGGTTAGCGCGTAGCCGTTTATCTCAGGAGGGAAACAAGTGAACGTTTCTGGAAGCTGTCATTGCGGAGCCATCACGTTCGATGCCGTGATCAAGCCGGAGTACGTGGTTATCTGTCACTGCACCGACTGTCAGGTGATGTCGTCTGCTCCATACCGGGTCAGCGTCCCGGTCAGGGCGGAGAATCTGCATCTGAGCGGGACGCCCAGTACCTATATCAAGACGGGAGACAGCGGCAACCAGCGGAAGCTCGCGTTCTGCGGCGGTTGCGGGTCCGCTCTGTACTCCACGACGCTCGACGAGCGTCCGGCGCTGTACAACCTGCGCTGGGGCATCATCCGCGAGCGGAGCGAGCTGATTCCGAAGCGCCAGGGATTCTGCGGCTCGCGAGCGCCGTGGACTCTGAGTCTCGCGGACGTGGCGGAAGTGCGACCGGCACCGCCAGCGGCCCGCTGAGCGCGTGCGGCCGGCCCATTCCGGCGTCCACCGGTGTGACGGTCGGAAGGCCGATGCAACCATCTGTCGCTTTGCGGCATCTACAACATAGTCAGCTGGAGCATCTACAACATAGTCAGCTGGACCAATCGTTGGTCATTTCATCCCGGCAACACCTGTTGCCACGTTGATCTGCCTCCGGTTTCGCCAAGGATCTCAACCCGTTGGACTCCTCGGCACGGTCTTTGCTTTAAGTGACGCCGGAGTCACTGTACAGTTCCGCCGGAACTTGCACGGTCGTCCAGAAGAGCAGGGGAGCGTATGGACAGACCTATCGAGCCGAAGCGCTGGTCGTCGCGCAATGTCGCCCTCTACGGTGGGGGAGCTGCGGTGACCTTCGTGCTGGCATTTCTGGTTCTGGACAGCCCGGGCGGATCGACCATGCGGATCGATGCCGATCGGGTCACCATCGCGACCATCCGTGAAGGCGATTTCCACGAGTTCATTCCCGTGATCGGCGTGGTTGAACCGATCCGCACGGTATTCATCTCCGCCGTGGAAGGCGGCCAGGTGGTCGAGGTCCTGGTCGAGGACGGTGCGCACGTGGAGCAGGGAGATCTGATCCTCCGCCTGGAGAACGCGGATGTGCAGAAGGAGTCGATCAGCACCGAAAGCCGGCTGTTCGAGAACCTGAGCCAGCTGCGCAATACCCGTGTCGATCTTGCCGAGAAAGCGCTCCGTCTCAAGGAGGAGCTGCTGAACACCGACTACCGGATACTGCAGCTCGAGAAGCAGCTGGCGCGGCTCCGCGGAATCGAGGCGCGTTCGGCGAACAGCGTCGCAGAGCAGGAGCTCACCAACGTGGCGGACGAGCTCGACTACCGGCGCGGCCAGAAGGAGATCATAGAAGCCCGGATCGTCCAGGAGCGAACGCTCAGGGAGCAGCAGCTGGAGTACGTCGATGCCACGATCGAGCGGGTCGAGCGGAACCTCGAGATCATTTCCGAAACGCTGAAGAACCTGGAGGTGCACGCGCCGATTTCCGGGCAGCTGTCGCTGCAGCGGATCGAAACGGGTCAGAACATCATCAAGGGCGACAACATCGGTCAGATCGACATCCTGGACTCGATGAAGGTGCGGGCCCGCGTCGATCAGTACTACCTCCCGAAAGTCGTTATCGGATTACGTGGCGAATTCGAGTTCGCCAGCGATACGCACACCCTCGAAGTTACCAAGATCTATCCCGACGTTACCGATGACATGTTCGAGGTCGATCTGGAGTTCGTTGCTGCTCAACCGCGCGGTATCCGACGTGGCCAGTCGGCGCAGATCAGCCTAAGCCTCAGCGATCCGATCCGGACCCTGCTGCTGCGCAAGGGTGGTTTCTACAACAGCACCGGCGGCCGCTGGATTTATCGGCTCAGTGCCGATGGCGAGGAAGCCTTCCGCCAGGAGATCCGCATCGGTCGTCAGAACCCGCAATACTTCGAGCTGATTTCCGGGCTCGAGGCAGGCGCACAGGTCGTGACCTCGAGCTACGACATGTTCGGTAACGCCAACCACATCGAGTTTGAGCAACCGGCGGGAGGCCGCTGAGTCACAGCACAAGGAGAGAGCGATGATCAGACTGGAGAACGTGCAGAAGCTGTTCCGAACCGACGAGGTTGAAACGACGGCGCTCGATGACGTCAGCCTGGTTGTGGAGGAAGGCGAGTTCGTATCCATCATGGGACCGTCCGGCTGTGGCAAGTCCACGCTGATGAACATCATGGGTATGATCGACCGTCCCGATACGGGTGAGTATTACTTCAACGGTGAAAACGTCACGCGGAATCCGCAGAAATCCCTCACCGAGCTGCGCAAGAACCACATCGGCTTCATCTTCCAGAACTTCAATCTCATCGACGAGCTGACCGTGTTCGAGAACGTGGAGCTGCCGATGCTCTACAGCGGGGGAATCTCCGCGGCGCAACGCCGGGAGAAAGTCGGTTCGGTACTCGAGAAGGTGGACATGGCGCATCGGACCCGACACTTCCCCAGGCAGCTCTCCGGCGGACAGCAGCAGCGTGTCGCGGTAGCGCGGGCGATCGTCAACCGGCCACAGCTGATCCTCGCCGATGAGCCCACGGGAAATCTGGACAGCGAGCATGGCGCCGAAGTCATGGGACTGCTCGATGCGCTCCAGAAGGAAGGGGCGACCATCGTCATGGTCACGCACTCCGGCGAATCCGCCGGGCGGGCGGATCGCGTGGTGAACATGCTGGATGGCCGGATCCAGTGATGGGTGAGGCGACGAGCAGGGAGCCGTCATGCTGAAGAACTATCTACTGACGACACTCAGGAGCCTGCGACGGGACTGGGTATATGCGTTCATCAATATCACCGGGCTGAGCCTGGGCGTCGCCTGCTTCGGCATCCTGGCCCTGTATCTGATCGCGGAGCTCACCTACGACCATCACGTGCCGAACTACCGGAATATCTATCGTGTTGCGGTCGAGATCGAGAACGATCGAAACCGTGGTCGCGTTGCGACGACGTCCCGCCACATGGCGTCCCTGCTGGCCCAGGACCACCCGGAGATTCAATCGTACGTACGCTTCTTCCCCGCTTCACAGGATGGCCGGCTGATCCTGCGCCGCGACGACGTCAGCTTTTTCTGGAAGGACGCCTACCTTGCCGATCCTAACGTTTTTCGGGTGTTCGGGCATGAGATCGTCTACGGCGATCCGGACACGGCCCTGGAAGACCCGCTGTCCATCGCGATCAGCGAGAGAGTTGCGAACCGTTACTTCGGGGACGGGAATCCGATCGGCCAGAAGCTGACGACGGACACTGCGGCCTATACGGTGTCGCTGGTGTTCGCCGACCTGCCCGCCAGCACCCACCTGCGCTACGACGTACTCCTCTCGTACAAGCGACTGGATGCGTTCTTCACCAACGTGGATATCCGACAGGAGCTCTGGGGTCTGTCCGATTACAGCTATGTGGTGATGACCGACGGGTACGCGAAGAAGGATTTCGATTCGGTGTCGCGGGCGTTCGCCGAGAAGTATCTGGCGGAGCGTGGCGCCCAGCTGAACGCTGCCATGCGTCTCTATCTGGAACCGCTCGGCGACCTTCACCTGTCTTCCACTACGGAAGGAGATCGGCCGCGCGGCAACATGTTCTACGTGTACACATTCGCGGTGATTGCGCTGTTCGTGCTGGGTGTGGCCTGCATCAACTACATGAACCTGGCGACGGCGCGGTCGGTGAAGCGTTCGAAAGAGGTGGCAATGCGCAAGATCGTGGGCGCAAGCCGGGGTCAGCTTGTCGTCCAGTTTCTCGGTGAATCGCTCACGCTGTCGGTGATCTCGGTACTCCTGGCCCTGCTCCTCGTGTATCTGGTGCTGCGCTATACGGCGATCGACAGCCTGCTCGGTACGGCGATCGAGCTGAACCTGGTCGAGCAGCCTGCTCTGATCCTGGGTGCATTGCTGCTGGCGCTCGGCGTCGGACTGGTGTCGGGTCTCTATCCTGCCTTCTACCTGGCCGGTATCGAGCCCATCGTCGCCCTCCGAGGCAGCGCCGGTGGCAATCCAGCGCGCCTCGGGAACCTGCGCCAGGTGCTGGTGTTTCTGCAGTTTGCCATCTCCATCGGGGTGATCGCCTGCACGCTGCTGATGGCTGCACAGATGCGCTACCTGCAGACGAAACCATTGGGATTCGACAAGGACAACATCGTCATCGTCTCCCTGATCGGTGGCGAGCTGCTGGAGCGGGCCGACTTCGTCAAGGGTGAGCTGGAGCGCGATCCACGGGTGCTCGCCGCCACGCTGACGCCGAACATCCCCGGCGAGGTGGTGTTCACGAACCTGGCCCGCATCGAGATGGACGACGGCACCGAGAGCTCACAGACGGTACGGGTGATGGGCGGTGATGTGGACTACCTCGACGTGATGGGCGTCGAGCTGGTTCAGGGTCGGCCCTTTGATCCCGCCACGCCCAACGAGGAGCTGGCCTATGTGAACGAGACCCTGGTGAAGAAGATGGGCTGGACGCAGCCGCTCGGCAAGCACATCGACAACGGGAACTTCCGTAACCGGGTCGTCGGCGTAGTACGGGACTTTCATTTTCAATCTCTGCACGTACCGGTCGAACCGCTCTACATCTTCTTCAATTTCTTCGATTTCGAGGGCACGACACCTCTGCAGAGGGCGGTTGCGCAGAGCTTTCTCTACATAAAGATAGCCGATGAGGATGTTACGGGAACGCTCGCGTTCCTGGAGAGCAGCTTCGACAGGCTCGATCCGGCGCACCCGTTCGAGTACCGTTTTCTGGACGACGTTCTCGAGCAGCAGTACGCCTCCGAGCGCCGTCAGATGCGTCTCATCGGCCTGTTTGCCGCAGTGTGTATTCTGATCTCGAGTCTGGGTCTCTTCGGTCTGTCGGCATTCACGACGGCCCAGCGTACGAAGGAGATCGCGGTGCGGAAGATTCTCGGTGCCAGCACACCAGGCGTGATCCTGCTTCTGTTCAGGGATGTGGTGGGTCTTCTGGTCGCGGCGCTGGTTGTGGCATCAGTGGTCTCCTACTACGTCATCTCGAACTGGCTCGCCGGATTCGCCTACAAGGAAGGTATCGGTCTCACGGCATTTCTGATGGCCGGCGCGCTGTCACTGGCCGTGGCCTTTCTCACGGTCGCGTTACAGTCGTATCGGACGGCGAGTGCGAACCCGTCCATAGCGTTGCGATACGAGGGATAGAACGCGTCGCGGATCAGTCGCTGTGCACCAGCTTGATCCCACGTGCCTGGCACTCCCATTCGTCCGGGGCTTCCCAGGCGCCATCCGCCAGCTCGAAGATCTCGTCGGACACCACCATGCGGAAGGTTCCGCTGCCCGTCTCGTTTCGTGCACGAACCCGCTGCCGCCGCGTTTCCCTCGGGGTATCCAGCACGTGAACCTGGAGCACGTATCCGGCGGCGTCGGCCCGGGCGTAGATGTGTTCCCGGGCGGCGCGCTGCACGAGGCCCAGCTCCAGCACCGTGGTGATGTCCGCATCCATCAGCCGTTCGGTGATCCGCCAGATCTGGTCGATGCAGCGGTCCTTGCGCTCGCCGTACCACGGCATGAAACCGTCGGCGGGCCGATCCGGGCTGAACAGGTGCACCATCCACTCGTCCAGGTTGAGATGCACGGCGCCTTCGGCGAGCGCGAGCCGGCCGGCGTAGGTGGACTTGCCCGCGCCGACGGGTCCTTCGATGAGATGCAGAGTGGCCATGTCAGATTTTCCGATACGCGATGCCTGGAAGACTAAGGCGTTTGATCCACCCCGGGCAGACTGCTATAAAGAAGGCGCTTGTGCCCCGGGTCGCAAGTCCCCTCTCCCAATCGATCAGCGCGCGTTCAGGTCGGTCTGACTGGTCTCACTCAACAGGTACACGGACAGTAGCGTCAGGCTGCAGGCGATGGCGATGTAGACCGCGATGCCAACGGTGCTGCCGGTGGTCGCGTACAGCGCCGTGGCGATGATTGGCGCCAGAGCGCCACCCAGAATCGCACCGAACTGATAGCCGAGCGATGCGCCCGAGTAGCGCACGTGGGTGCTGAACAGCTCGGCGAGAAAGGCGGCCTGCGGTCCGTACATGAAACCCACCAGCAGCTGACCCACGGACAGCGCCACTGTGATCCAGAGGAACGATCCGGTGTCGATCAGCGGGAAGATGGCAAATGCCCAGACCCCGAGCAGCGCCGCGCCCAGCATGTACACCCCGCGGCGGCCGTGCCGGTCGGACCACATGGACGCGAGGAACAGGGCGGGCAGCTGCAGAGCGGAAGCGATCAGCACCGCGAGCAGCATGACGTTCCGGGATGCGCCGATGCCCTCGGGATTGGTGCCGTAGGCGATGACGAAGCTGATCAGAATGTAGAAGGTCACCTGCACGGCGAGGAATGCGCCAGCGGCGAGCGCGATCTGCCTCGGGTAGGTGACCAGCGCCTCCATCACCGGCGAGGACCGGGCCACGGCAATGGCCGTGGCATCGGTATCCGACAGCGGTTTCGGTGGTGCGGAAGACTTGCGCGCTTCGAGCTCCCGGAACGCGGGTGTGTCCTCGAGCTGCAGCTGCACATAGAGGCTCAACCCGATCAGCGCGATGCTGGCCACGAACGGTACGCGCCAGCCCCACTCCATGAACGCGTCCGCTGAGACCGAAGCCGTGACGGCGAGAAACGCGGCATTGGCGAGGATGAGCCCGACCGGTGCGCCGGCCTGTGCAAACGCGCCGTAGTATCCGCGTCGGTCGGTCGGCGCGTTTTCCGTGACCAGCAGCATGGCGCCTCCCCACTGGCCTCCCACCGCCAGTCCCTGGGCGAAGCGCAGCACCATCAGCAGCACGGGCGCCAGCGCGCCGATGGACGCATAGGAGGGCAGCAGACCGATGAATGTGGTTGCGGCGCCCATCAGCATGAGCGCCGTCACCAGAGCTTTCTTGCGGCCGAGCCGGTCGCCGAAGTGGCCGAAGACGATGCCGCCGATGGGACGGGCGAGGAAGCCGATGGCGAAGGTACTGAAGGAGGCGAGCAGGCTGACGTAGTAGGGCATGTCCTCGGCAAAGAACACCGTCGGGAAGACGAGGGCGGCGGCGGTGCCGTACAGAAAGAAATCGAACCACTCGATGCTGGTACCTGCCAGGGCGGTGACCGCCACCCGGCGCATCGAGCGCGCCGAAGGCGCGTCAGAATCGCTGCGCCCGGTATCCGGGCGCTGCCTTGTTTCCGCCACTGTTCCCCTCCAGTTCGGCCGGAATGCCCGGTGCTCAGGCGCCGTCGAGCTCCAGACCCTCCAGCGTGCCGGCTTCGCGCCACTCACGTATGAGGCTGAAGAAAGCGTTGGGACCTGCGCCGTAAGGACCGTTCTGGGCGCTGGCCCGCTCCGCGGGCTTTCCCTCGTTGTTGTAGTAGCCCGGTGTGCACGCTTCCTGGAACTTCAGGTTGCCACGTGCCAGACCGATCACCGTCTGCACCCAGGCTTCCTCGGCCGCTTCGGACGGCTCGATGGTGCGCACCTGGTGATCCAGGCCGTGGCGCACGAGGTAGGCGAGGTGACGGGCCTGCTCGTCCATGGCGTGCGGAAAATTGACGGTGAACGCGGACTGGGAGTTCTGGACGATGAAGCAGTTCGGAAAACCCCGGCTGGTCAGTCCGTGCAGCGTGCGTACGCCGTTCGCCCACTTCTCGGTCAGGGTGAGTCCATCGCGGCCGACGACTTCGTAGCCGGAACGCCGCGTGTACTCCGTGCCTACCTCGAAGCCCGTCGCGAATATCAGGCAGTCGAGCGGGTATTCCCGGTCACCCACCACCACCCCGCGCTCGGTAATCCGGTCCACCCCCTGGCCATCGGTGTCGACCAGAGTGACGTTGGGGTTGTTGAAAGCCGCCAGGTACTCGTCGTGGAAGCACGGTCGTTTGCAGAACTGACGGTAGTAGGGCTTGAGCGCCTCGGCGGTACCCGGGTCTGCAACCACGGTGTCGACCCGCGCACGAATGGACTCCATCTTCTGGAAATCCGCCAGCTCCATGGTCTCGGAGAGCTGCTCCGGTGTCATCTCGCCGCTGTCCCGCTGCTGCACCATGAGCAGCAGGTTGCGGATGATATCCGTCCAGCCGTCGTTCACCAGGTCCTCGTCGGCAAAGCCGCCGGAGACCAGGGTGTTGAAGTTCTCCATACGCTGCCGGTGCCAGCCCGGCGTGAGCCCCTCGGCCCAGTCGGGGTTCGTGGGCCGGTTATTGCGCACGTCCACGGAAGACGGTGTTCGCTGGAAAACGTAGAGTGCCTTGGCACCCGCTGCCAGATGGGGTACGCACTGCACGGCCGTCGCACCCGTGCCGATGACACCCACCACCTTGTCCGCCAGCCGGTCCAGACCGCCGTCGGAGCTGCCACCGGTGTAGTCGTAGTCCCAGCGGCTGGTGTGAAAACTGTGGCCCTGGAAGGTGCCGACGCCGGGAATGCCCGGCAGCTTCGGTCGGTGCAGCGGGCCGTTGGCCATGACCACGAACCGGGCGCGCATGGCGTCACCCCGGTTGGTGTGGATCAGCCAGTGGGCAGTGACCTCGTCCCAGCGCAGCTCGGTGACCTCGGTCTGGAAACAGACATCCCGGTAGAGTTCGAAGTGCCGGCCGATGGCCTGACTGTGGGCGAGGATCTCAGGGGCACCGGAATACTTCTCCTTCGGGATGTAGCCGATCTCCTCGAGCAGCGGCAGGTAGATGTAGGACTCCACGTCACAGGCTGCACCCGGGTAGCGGTTCCAGTACCAGGTGCCGCCGAAATCGCCGCCCTTCTCGATCATCCGCAGGCTTTCGACACCGGCTTCGCGCAGGCGGGCACCGGCCAGCAGTCCGCCGAAACCGCCGCCGATGACGACGACCTCCACAGCATCGGTCAGAGGCTCGCGCGCGAAACCCGGAGCCACGTACGGATCGTCCAGATAGTGCCCGTAGGCGTCCTTCATCTCGACGTACTGCGCGTTGCCGTCCGCCCGCAGGCGCTTGTCCCGCTCGCGGCGATACTTTTCCCGCAGGGCGTCCGCATCGAAGCCCAGTGCGCTCGCTTCGCTCATCTGATTCCTCCTCTCAGATACCTAATTATAGGGGTCGCCTTCCAGGTACGGCCAGCGAGCGGATATCCGTAAAAATGCGGGTGCGGCAGGACGCGGGAATCGTATATCTTGCAATCTCGAGGACAGGAAGAAGGACCGGCGATGAAGCGTCTCTTGTCGATGATCGTGCTGGCCCTGGTGGCGGGGCCTGGCGTCGCTGCTGCAGACAGTCTCGACGGCGCAGACCGCCTGCTCTGCTCCCCGGTGGATGTGGTCGTCTGCACGGGGGATGGCGTCTGCGAGGCGGAAGTGCCCGCCGAGCTCGGCATACCGCCGTTCGTGGTCGTCGACCTGAAGAAGAAGGTCCTGTCCACCACGGCTGCCAGCTCCGAGTCGCGAAGCACACCCATCGAATCCGTTCAGCGTGCCGACGGCATGATCGTGCTGCACGGTCAGGAAATGGGCCGGGCGTTCACCTGGCTGATGGACGAAGCGTCAGGCCGCGTGTCCCTCGCCACCGTCAGAGACAGCGTGGTCATCAACGTGTTCGGCGCCTGCACACCTGCCAGTGGGCGCTGACGAAGGGAGGAACACACCATGAACAAGTCATCCATCGGCCTGCTGGTGCTCTCCTGTGCAGCGGGCCTTAGCGTGGGCACGGCTGCGGCGGACCAGAGCCTTGCATCCACACTCAATGTCTACGTCTTCCCCTCCAAGGGTCAGGCGGCGGATCAGCAGTCCCAGGACGAGTCCGCGTGCTATCAGTGGGCCGTGCAGAACTCCGGCGTCGATCCGTTCGAGCTTCAGAAACAGCAGCAGCAACAACAGCAGCAGACGCAGCAGCAACAGCAGCAGGTCGCGTCGGCAGGTAGGGGCGCGGGGGTGCGAGGGGCTGTCGGCGGCGCCGCGACGGGCGCGCTCATCGGTGAGATTGCGGACGACGATGCCGGAAAAGGTGCAGCCTATGGTGCCGCGGCCGGGGCGATCATCGCCCGACGGGGGGCGAAACGGGGGCAGAGGGAGGCATCAGCCGAGGTCCAGCAGCAGTCTCAGCAGGCACAGGCAGCGGACACGCAGTCACGCACCAACTTCAACAACGCGTTCTCCGTGTGCCTAGAAGGTAAGGGCTATCTCGTCAAGTACTGACGGGCGTTCCGACTCTTAAGGGGGTAAGCATGGCCATCGAAACTCTGGGCGACATCGTCCGGGAACACGCAGCACGCCGGCCGGAAAAGACCGCCCTCACGTACGTGCGGACCGCGGTGGATGAGGACCATCGCGCCTGGACGTACGCGATGCTCGAAGCGGAATCGAACAGGATCGCCAACGCGTTGCTCGCGGAAGGCGTCAGACCCGGCGAGCGGATCGCCTATCTCGACAAGAACGCACCCGAGTACTTTCTCTACCTTTTCGGCGGTGCCAAGGTGAATGCCGTCTCGGTTGCCGTGAACTGGCGCCTTGCGGTGCCGGAGATGGAGTACATCCTGAACAACGCCGAAGCCCGGGTGATCCTCGTCGGCGAAGAGTACCTTCCTGCCCTTGCGCAGATGGACCTGATGTCGGTGGCGAAGATCGTCGTCATCGGCGATCCCGGCGCCTCCGGACATCAGTCGTTCGAGCAGTGGCTCGACGGCCACTCCACGGAGGATCCGCACGTGCCGGTGGCACCCGAGGACGTGGTCTACCAGCTCTACACCTCCGGAACCACCGGTCTGCCCAAGGGTGTGGAGCTCTCCCATGCGAACCTGATGCACGCCATGATGGCGAGCGTCGACAGTCAGGGATTCGATGCGGATTCGGTGAATCTGGTGGCCATGCCGCTCTTTCACATTTCCGGCAGCGGCTGGGGACTCATGGGTCTGTACTTCGGCGCTTCGTCAGTGATGCTGCGCGAGGTGAACCTGCCCCTGATTCTGGATCTGCTGCCCGCCTTCGGCGTCACCCATGCGTTCTTCGTGCCGGCCGTGCTGCAGTTCATGCTGGCACTCCCCGAATGCCGGGAGACGGATTTCTCGACCTTGAAAAACATTTCCTATGGCGCGTCGCCGATCACCGAGGCGGTGCTGCTGCAGTGCATGGAGGTGTTCGGCTGCGATTTCATCCAGCTCTACGGTCTCACCGAGACCACTGGCGCCATCACGGCACTGCTGCCCGAGGATCACGATCCGGGCGGCCCCCGGGCTGAGCTGCTCCGTTCCTGTGGCAAACCGATCCGCAATCACGAGGTGGCCATTCATGATTCGGAGACCCTGGAGGAGGTGGCTGACGGAGAGGTGGGCGAAATCTGGATCCGTGGTCCGCAGATCATGCGCGGCTACTGGAAGAATCCGGAAGCCACTGCCGAGGCGATCCGGCCCGAGGGCTGGTTCAGAAGCGGCGATGCGGGGTATGTGAAGGACGGCTTTCTCTACATCCACGACCGGGTCAAGGACATGATCATTTCGGGCGGTGAGAACGTCTATCCGGCGGAAATCGAGAACGTGCTCATGCGCCACGAGATGATCTCCGATGCGGCGGTGATAGGGGTACCGAGCGAGCGCTGGGGTGAGACGGTGAAGGCCATCGTCACCCGCGCGGACGACAGCCTGACCGAACAGCAGGTGATCGAGCACTGCCGTCGCTATCTGGCCGGTTACAAATGCCCCACTTCCGTCGACTGGATGGACACCATACCGCGGAATCCCTCGGGAAAGATCCTCAAGGTGGAGCTCAGGAAACCGTACTGGGCAGGCAAGGAACGACAGGTCTCCTGAGTCGGCTGTGATGACGGGCATCCGCGCCAAACACAACGAGGCCATGGACCTCGTTGCCCGGATGACACTGGAAGAGAAGGCGACGTTCTGCTCGGGCCGTGGTTTCTGGCATCTGGAGGCGCTGCCGCGCCTGGACATTCCCAGGGTCATGGTCACCGACGGTCCCCATGGTCTGCGCAAGCAGACCCGGGGTGCCGATCACGTCGGTCTGAACGCCAGTGTGCCTGCCACGTGTTTTCCCACGGCCTCGGCGCTGGCGAGCAGCTGGGATATCGCGCTGCTGGAGCGTGTGGGGGAAGCGCTCGGCCGCGAGAGCGCGGCAGAGAATGTGGCGGTGCTGCTCGGCCCCGGCATCAACATAAAACGACACCCGCTCTGCGGTCGGAACTTCGAGTACTACTCGGAGGACCCGCTGCTCTCGGGAGAGCTTGCCGCGGCGTTCATCCGCGGCGTGCAGTCCCAGGGAGTGGGCACCAGCCTCAAGCACTACGCCGTCAACAACCAGGAGCACGGACGGATGTACGTCGACGCCATCGTCGACGAGCGGACGCTGCGCGAGCTGTATCTGAAGGGGTTCGAGATCGCGGTGAAGCGGTCGCAACCCTGGACGGTCATGTGCGCTTACAATCGGGTCAACGGCACCTACTGCGGCGAGCACGACTGGCTGCTGAACCGGGTGCTGCGCGACGAGTGGGGTTTCGAAGGCCTGGTGGTTTCCGACTGGGGTGCGACCAACGATCGCGTCCGCGGGCTCGCCTCTGGGCTCGACCTCGAGATGCCGGGCATCGGCGGCGCGAACGACCTGCGCGTGCACGACGCTGTCCTTGGCGGCGCGCTGGACGAAGCGGTCCTGGATCGGGCGGTGGCGCGCAACGTCTCGGTCTCGCTGCTCGGTGCGGAGCTCGCGGCGAATGCGCACCCCGTGGATCTGGACACGCACCACCAGTTTGCTCGCCGGGTGGCCGGGGAGTGCATCGTCATGCTGAAGAACGATGCACCCGCGGGTGCCGGCGCTCCGCTGCTGCCGCTCGATGCGCAAGTCCGACTGGCGGTGATCGGTGAGTTCGCGAAGCGCCCGAGATTTCAGGGGACGGGCAGCTCCCAGGTGCAGCCGACTCGAATCGACTGTGCCTTCGATGCCATTTCGGCTTATCTGGCACATGAGCCTGTCTATGCCCGCGGCTACGATGCGGTGACCAGCGACCCGGATGAAGCCCTGCTCGAGGAAGCACGCCAGGTGGCTGCCGGGGCGGAGGCGGTGGTGGTCTTCGCCGGGCTGCCGGGCATCTACGAGTCGGAAGGCTTCGATCGGGATCATCTGAACCTGCCGGTCCAGCACGACCGTCTGATCGAGGTGGTCTGCGAGGCGAACCCCAGTGTGGTGGTGGTGCTCTCGAACGGCGCGCCGGTGCTGATGCCCTGGGTCGATCGACCGGCGGCTCTGCTCGAGGCCTATCTCGGCGGTCAGGCCGGTGGCGGCGCCGCCGCGGACGTGCTGTTCGGTGCGGTCAATCCGTCCGGTCGCCTTGCCGAGACGTTCCCGGCCAGCCGGAAGCAGGTGGGGTCTGACCCGTGGTTTCCGGGCAGCGGTCGGCAGGTCTGCTATCGGGAGGGGCTCTACGTGGGTTACCGGCAGCCGGGGATCGAGCCGCTGTTTCCTTTCGGGTTCGGACTGTCCTTCACCACCTTCGACTACGACGGCCTGCGGATGTCAGCCGCCGACGTGCACGCCGACGAGCCCGTGGCAGTCTCCTGTACGGTCCGCAACACGGGTAACGTTGCCGGTGCGGAGGTGATTCAGCTTTACGTCGCCGACCCGGAATGCCGGGTCTACCGGCCGCATCGGGAGCTCAGGGGTTTCCGGAAGGTCCGGCTCGAGCCGGGCGGATCGGCCGAGGTGCACTTCGACCTCGATCGGCAGGCGTTCGCCTTCTTCGACGCCGATGCCGGCCAGTGGGTCGTGGAACCCGGCGAGTTCCGGATCGAGATCGGCGCGTCGAGCCTCGATATCCGGCTCAGCGCCTCGCTCAGCGTGCACTCGGACGATGAGATACGCACCCCCGCTGTGGCGGGACCGACTTCTTTACCTGGCGGTGGCCTGGCCGTGGACGACGCCACTTTTGCGGACATGCTGGGCAGACCGGTGCCGCCGGCCGAGCTCGTTCGACCCTTCCACCTCAACTCATCCGTGAGCGAGATCGGTACGACCTGGTTGGGCTCCCGCGTTCGTCGGCGGGTGGTAGCGGGCTTCCGCGCACAGATGGGGGGTGCCGGCGACGACCCGGTCCTGAACCGGATGTTCGAGACCATGGCGGACGAGATGCCGCTCAGGGCACTGGCGCTGTTCGGAGGTGGGTTCGTCACGCTGGCGCAGCTCGAGCTGCTCGTGGCATTGCTCAATCACCGCTATCTGGAAGCGGTGCGGCTGTACCTGCGCCAGCGCCGGAGCTGACGAAGTTCTCACCAGACCGCCGCTTACCCTATTATCGGCGGACGGAATTCAGGGGAGATGGGCCATCAAATTCGGAATCTTCTTCGAGCTGTCCACACCGAGACCTTTCACCCGGGAAGCGGAACGGGCTGTCTACCACAATGCGCTCGAGCAGTGCCGCGTCGCGGATGAGCTCGGCTTCGATCACGTCTGGGCGGTGGAGCACCACTTCCTCGAGGAGTACTCGCACTGTTCCGCACCGGAGGTTTTTCTGGCAGCTGTCGCGGCCCAGACCCGTCGCATCCGGGTGGGCCACGGCGCCGTGGTCTGCGTGCCGGAGATGAACCATCCCGTGCGCGTAGCCGAACGGGCGGCGGCGCTGGACATCATCTCGGGTGGCCGGCTCGAGCTCGGCACTGCGCGATCGTCCACCTGGACGGAGCTCGGCGGCTTCGAGGTGAATCCTGACGACACCAAGAAGACGTGGGACGAGTTCGTGCGGGTGCTGCCGAAGATGTGGATGGAGGACGAGTTCGAGTGGCAGGGCAAGGCGTTTTCCATGCCGGCGCGGAACGTGCTGCCGAAGCCGCTGCAGCAGCCTCACCCGCCGCTGTGGGTCACGGTCACCTCGCCGGGTACGGAGCTCGACGCGGCGGACCGTGGGCTCGGTTGTCTCGGCGTTTCCGCGGCAGGCTACGAGGAGCAGGAGCGGCGCACGAAGGAGTATCACCGTCGCGTCCGCCAGTGCGACCCGGTGGGCGGCATGGTGAACGATCAGGTGCACACCATGAACTTTCTCTACTGTCACGAGGATTACCGGCGTGCGCGGGACGTGGGGGTGCCCATGGTCACGGCGTTCAATGTCGCCAACTCGCACCTCTACTGGACCCGGGAGGCTTATCCCACCCGTGCCTATCAGACGCTGGGCAATGCCGGAGCGGCCATGAAGGCGAAGAAACCGCCAGCGGACGATCCGAGCGTGGCCAAGGGCCTGCCCGAAGGGGTTGGTGTGGGCGACCCGGACCATCTGGTAGCAACCATCAAACGCTGGGAATCCATCGGTGTCACCGGCATCAACTTCCTGCTGAACGCCATGGAGATGATCCCGCAGGACGAGGTGCTGGAAAGCCTCAGGCTCTTTGCGACGGAGGTCATGCCGCAGTTCCGCACCGCAGAGGAACGGCAGCGGCCCGTCTACACCCCAGCAGCGGTGAGTGCGGCCTGATGCTGGTGGGTAGCGCAGATGTGGCGGCGCTGGCGGCCGGTGCGGCCGAAGTCGCGGCCTTCCGGGCCGACACCATCGAGCTGAACGATGTGGTCTGTTTTCAGCTCACTGCCGAGATGCGCAACAGCGCCCGTGAAGCAGTGCTGCCGCCTGGTCTGCACCCCACCATCCCGCCGGCGCTCTCGGTGCAGGTCTTCGAGGTGGGTGACTCAGCCTGGGGATCGTTTCATCTGGCCACCGTTCGTGTGTCCTGCCGGAGCGGCGTGCGGGCCCGGGGTTTCACCCGCGGCAGCGTGGTCAGCACCGAATCAGCCTGCGAAGGACTGCGCAGCAGCCTGGGTTTTCCGGCGCGAACCGGGCGGATTGCTTTCCGCCATGGCTACGATGGTGTCTCCATCGCCGTCTCGGCGAACGGCGTGGACATGCTGCGGATCGAGGCCATCGATCCGGAACCCATGGCCAACGACGACGTGCAGTACACGGGCACTCTGAATCTGGCGCACACCCCGCTCGGGCTGCGGCTCATGCAGGTGGAGATGTCCACCCAGGCAACCCAGGTGGATCGACTGTCGGCACGGCTCGAAGCCTTCGATGGCGCTTCCTGGGGTGACGGGCTGCTGGTCCCTACCCGGGTGATCGCGGCGTCCGTCTCTGTCATGTCGGCCTCATTCCCGCCGGTGCGCTTCGTGTGCCGGCCGGAGGAGCTGGCGTTCACCGGCACGCAGGCGGTGGCATGAAGCTCGCGGGTCGCGTCGCTCTGGTCACCGGTGCCGGTCGGGGTGTCGGTGCCGCCACCGCCGCTCTGCTGGCCAGGGAGGGTGCCAGGGTGGTGGTCAACGATCTCGACCGTGGTGAAGCGGAGCAGACTGTCGCCGCGATAGGGGCGGCGGGTGGCGAGGCGCTGGCCGTGCCCGGCGACGTCACCGACCCGGTTTTCCCGGAAAACCTCATCAGCACCGCACTGGATGCCTTCGGCAGTCTCGATATCGTCGTCAACAACGCGGGCTACATCTGGAACGGTGCCATGCACAACCATACCGACGAGCAGTGGCAGGCCATGCTCGACGTGCACGCCACAGCGCCGTTCCGCATCCTGCGTGCCTGGGCGCCGTGGCTGCGGTCGACGGCGAAGGCGGAGATCGAAGCGGACGGTGTCGCGCGCTGCCGGAAGGTCGTCAACGTCTCCTCGGTCTCCGGCACCACTGGTGCCGCGACGCAGATCGCCTACTCGGCGGGCAAAGCCGCGGTAGTCGGCATCACCAAGACGCTGGCCAAGGAGTGGGGACGTTACAACGTGACCGTCAACTGCGTGGCGTTCGGCCACATCCAGACGCGGCTCACGCAGCCCTACGACGGCGAGCCGCCGACCATCGAGGTGGGCGGACGCAGTCACCGGGTCGGGCTCACCACGGCGCAGATAGACGGCGTGTCGCAGGCAGCCGCTCTCGGCCGAAGTGGTCGGCCCGAGGATGGGGCGGGCGCGATCTATCTCTTCTGCATCCCGGAGTCGGATTACGTCACCGGCGAGGTGCTCACCTGTTCCGGGGGTGGTTGACCCAGGCGCCCACGTCGTCCGCCGTGAGCAATTCGGCCGTGGAATCCCGCTGCCGGTTCGCCCCGAAGGAGTAGACGTATACGGCGCTCGACTGCCGGTCCCGGGCGCAGGTGTGCCGGATCCAGTAGGGCAGGTTCCAGGGATCGAGAAAGAACCGGCGCCGCTCGATGTCTGCGTCGCTCCCGGGCAGAGCGCCGAAGGCGGTCTCCTCGAACGGCGCGCCGCCATACTCCGTCACGAATGTGTAGAGGCGCTTGTGAACGCCACAGCGTGAGCGATATCGCTTGCGGGCGAAGTCCTCGGCGAGAGCCCGGGTTTCCTCGGCCGCGAGCTCGCGTCTGGTGGGGTCCGTGAGACCGCTCTGCGCGAGCGGTGTGAGCAGGCCGGCAATCAGTACCGCTGACAGGCAGACCCACGCCTGTCGCCTCGTGAATTCGGCGCGGTAGATCAGTACGGCCTGCACCAGGCCGACACCGGTGCCGAGCTCGACCCACTCACCCGTATACGACCGGGGATAGGCCGCGTAGGTGGTGATCAGCAGGGCAAATCCGGGAATCACGGTCAGCGGTAATACTGGCACACCGAGAACATGGAGCCAGCGCGACGTGGGCGGCGTCCGGCAGAGCAGGGGATAGACCACGCCAAAGGCGAAGAGCAGACCTACCAGCAATGCGCCGCGGGTGCCCGCACCGGTGAGGTTGTGCAGGTTCAGCTCCTGCTGGAAGTTGCCGCGCAGGAACACGTCGGGTGGTCGGTAGCCGAGCAACCGCTGTCCCCAGGAGATCTCCTCCAGCGCCACCACCATAGCTCCCACCCCGAACAGAAACAGAAACGTCCGCGTCAGCGGGCCTCGTAAATTCTCCGCAGCCGGTGTGCGGTGCAGCAGCGGACTGGTGAGCGCGAGCAGGCCCGCGACGGCGAACGACCAGAACGTGAGCCACTCCACGGGCCCGTCTTCCTGAGCGAGCCGTTCGAACGCACCTGGTGCCCAGGCGGCCAGTCCCCAGGTCAGGACCGCGACGGCGGTAGTGAGTCCGCTGTCCCTGACGGTACGGAGGAGAAAAAGAGTCGGGTCGTTGCGCATGACGGCAGATTACTCCGGCGCGGTGCGGGGTTGTCATGCAGCATAAATGCTGCATATAATAGGCAGCCTAAAAGCTGCATATTGGAAGATGGCTGAAAAGCCGGAACAGGATCGGGAAGACAGGGTGTTCACCGCGCTGGCGGACGCGACGCGCAGGGCCATGCTGGATCGGCTGTTCGACCGGCCGGGTCAGACACTGAACGAGCTCGTCAGCGGGCTCGGTATGCGCCGGCAGTCGGCGACCCGGCACCTGAAGGTGCTGGAAGCGGCCGGTCTCGTGGTGGTCCGCTGGCGCGGCCGCGAGAAGCAGCACTATCTGAATCCCGTTCCGATCGCGGAGATCGAGCGGCGTTGGATCGACAAGTTTGCCCGGGCGCCGGCACGTGCCCTGGTCGAATTGAGACAGACCCTGGAACGGGGTGAGGAGGAAGGATGAGCAGGGCAGAGACCGTGCCGGCAGAGACCGGTACACAGGTATTCGTGCAGATCATCGCAGCGGACCGGGCCAGGGTCTGGCAGGCGCTGACCAGTGCCGAGTTCACAGCGCAGTACTGGCACGGCACCCGGGTCCGGAGCGATTTCAGGGTCGGCTCCGTCGTCGAGTTTCTCGTCGATGGGGATGAGGTGGGTTGTCGGGGCGAGATCCTGGTCAGCGAAGCGCCGGAAAGGCTGTCCTATACCTGGCAGTTTCCGCGGAATCCGCTGGTCAGGGACGAAGCGCCCTCCCGAGTCACCTTCCACCTGGAGGCGCTGCAATCCGCCTCTGGAGAAACAGCTACCCGACTGACCGTCGTTCACGACGGCTTCCCTCAGGGCAGCCGGATGCAGGAGCTGGTCCGTCCGGGTTGGCCCGCCGTGCTGGCAGGGCTCAAGACCCTGCTGGAAACCGGAAAGACGCCGGATTTCAGTTCGATGACATAACTCCCGCCCTGGGTTCATCACTTCCAGCGCGAACCTTCTCCGCGCCGGATTCTCCGGACTGTCACCAAACGGTCACCGGGACATTACCGGATTGTCACATTCGCTCCATAGCATGCCCGGCAGTGGGGCTGCCCGTGGGCCGTCCTGTTGTGTTCAGAAGATCGAGTAACCAAATCCGACACTCCCCGGGGGATGAATCTATGTTCTCTAAGAAAGCTCTGCTGGTCGGCGCCATGGTGTTTCTGCTGGCAGCTTGTGAAGGCGGTGATGTCAACATCAACGCCAATGACAACTCCACCAATACGGACAATTCCGTGGTCAATGGCGGCGGCGGTGGCCTCAACAATCCGTGCGCCCAGTACACGGATCCCGACACGCAGAATGTGGTCCAGGGAGCGTTCGACGGCACGAACTGCAGCTACGGCGCGGACTTTGTCGGCGAGAATCACCCGCTGACCGTCGACCTGACGATCCCGTTCATCTCCGGCGTGCACGTCTTCGAGGATTCACTGTTCGTCGGCGAGGACAATGACGGCAGTGATCCCAGTATTCCGACGCCTCAGGAGGGGGATGGTCCGACGCTCACCATCCGCGCCGGTGCCCGGCTCGCGTTTACCCAGTCTGCGAACTATCTGCTGATCAACCGCGGATCCCAGATCATCGCCGACGGCAGCGTCAGCGCACCGATCATCATCTCGAGCTTCTCGGATCTGGTCAGCGGATCCGCGGACGAAGAGGCGATCGCCCAGTGGGGTGGTGTGGTGATCAACGGCAACGGCATCACCAGCAAGTGCTCGGATGCTCAGCGTGCCAACGATACCTGCCACATCCTCTCCGAAGGCAAGCCTTCCTACTACGGCGGTAACAACAACGCCGAGAGCTCAGGCATCCTGCGGTATGTAATCGTCAAGCACACGGGATTCGAGGTGGCCGACGGTGACGAGCTGAACGGCATCACCTTCAACGCCGTGGGCTCCGGCACGGTGGTGGAGAACATCGAGGCCTACAGCACTTCCGATGACGGCATCGAGTTCTTCGGCGGCGCGGTGAACATCCTGAACTACATCGCGCTGTACGTGAACGACGACTCCATCGACTACGCCGATGGTTATGTCGGCACGGTCACCAACGCGCTGGTCATCCACGGTATGAACAGCGGTAACCGCTGCATCGAAGGCGACAACCAGGGCAGCGACTTCGACGCCCTGCCGCGCACCTCGCCGGTAGTGAACAACATGACGTGCATCATCTCGGCCCAGGACGGCAGCTTCCGTGGTGACTCCGAAGGTCCGCTGTTGCGCCGTGGCACGGAGACCGTTCTCCGGAACAGCATCATCAGCGACACCTATGCACGAAATCTGCTCAGCCGTAGCGGTAACGAGTGCTTTGAGCTCAACAACGATCAGACCTTCACTCTGGCGAGCGCGGGTAATCCGCTCGTCAACAGTGTGGCGATCGCCTGCCAGGAAGCCACCAAGGGTTGCCGACTGTTCAACCCCGACGACACCTGCGCCGATGCCAACTTCGCCAACGGCGACACCGTGGGTCAGTGGATCACCGATACGTCGGCGAACGGGGCGGATTACTCGTTCAACCTGAACACGGCAGGTGAGCCGGTCTACGTCACGACAGACTCGACAAACGCGAACCTGGTGGTGCTGAACGGTATCTACACCGCGACGAGCTTCACCGATACCGCCGGGGCGCCGCTCACCATCACGCCGGAAGACGTGCCCAACGGCGCCACCCGTCTGCAGGGTGAAGACAGCTTCCCCATCATCGGTGCGGTCCATGCCTCCAACGACTGGACGGCCAACTGGGCCTACGGTCTCGAGGACACGGCGCACGGTGGCAGGCTGTGGTTCAACCCGGACACCGGTCTGGCGCCGTAGTCGGATCGGCGTCTGATCGGACCGGCAGAGCCCAACCGGACATCGGCTGGGCTCTGCGCGATTGGACGGGAACAGAAATGAGTGGGCCCAACCGCCCGCTCGAGAAGGACACACACAGGTCTCTCCAATGAAAGTGACAAACCAACATGGGTCTACCGCCGCTGCACTGGCCGGCTCGCTGATCCTGTCTCTGTTCGCGCTGTCCGTGCCGTTGTCCGCGGGGGCCGAGGAAGCGGCCGGGACGGCGGGAGAGGAGCAGGCAACCGCCGTGGCGAATCCCGACCAGGTCGAGGAGGTGGTGGTCATCGGCCGCTACAAATCCGCCGCCACCGACATCGTCTCCGAGCGCATCGAATCGGAAGTGCCCATGGACTTCCTGGACGCCGCGGGCATCTCCCGGGTGGGAGACTCCAACGTTGCCATGGCCCTGCGTCGCGTTCCCGGCGTCACCCTGGTGCAGGATCAGTTCGTCTACGTACGGGGTCTGGGGGAACGTTACTCGAGCACCCTGCTGAACGGCACCGTGGTGCCATCACCGGACCTGACCCGGAACGTGCTGCCGCTGGACATCTTCCCGGCAGAG
>QJYB01000103.1 GCA_003247835.1 Gammaproteobacteria bacterium
CTGTACCTCATCGACCGGACTGTCGTTGAAAACGAAGCCGTAGCTGAACGTCAGCGGGCCGAGACCAGCCTGCCAGGTCAGCGATATGCCGGTGGAGTAGCGGAACTCGTTCACGTCGAAACCGAAGCAGTTCACGCTGAAATCGAAGCACTTCGTCTGGAAGACGTTACCGGCATCGAAGAACAGCACCGGCCGGAACTGGCGGCCATCCTTGATGAACGGCATGGGAAAGACGATCTCCGCACCGCCGACGACGAGCAGATTGCCGCCGTAGGGATCGCCGTCCGGATCGAAGTAACCTGGAGGAATCGGGTTGCCGTCGACGTCCTCGGTCGGCGGCGTCGTCCGGGGGCCCAGCGTGGAGGTCTTGAATCCACGGACCGAACCGAAACCACCGGCATAAAAGTTCTCGAAGAAGGGCATCAGCTCGGTGCTGCCGTAGCCGTCGCCGAAGCCGAGCTGACTGCGCAGTCTGAGCGTCAGGCTCCTTGTGAGCGGTATGTACATCTGACCGTCGTAGGTGAGCTTGTAGAAGGTCAGGTCACTGCCAGGTATCGCCACCTCCGCGGCCAGCGTCTGGGATCGGCCGCGGGTCGGGAACACGCCCCGGTTCAGCGTGGACGACCGCCAGGAAAGATTCAGCTTGTAGTTGAGTGACTTGTTGCCGTTGACGGCGAGGTACTCGCTGATCTCCTGCGCCGGGTACCGGCCTTCGGTGATGTCCGTGTACTCGATCAGCGCACCGAAATTGATCCGCTGGGTCTCGCCGATTGGAAAGCCGAAGTTGACTCCACCGCCGACCGCATCCGTACTGAAGCTCGCGATGTTGCGCGCATCGTAGTCGAGCTGTCTGACGAAAAGATTGAAGCCCCGGCTGATCCCGTCCAGGGTGTAATACGGATTGAAGTAGTTGAAGTTGATGGCCTTCTGGAACTGAGAGTAGGACGCTCCCACAGTCAGGCTGTTGCCGGTACCCAGCACGTTGTTCTCGGAGTAGTTCGCTCCCAGAGTGAGACCCCACCCCTGGGCGTAGCCGAGCGTTGCGGAGATGCTGCCCGACGGCTGCTCCTCCACCACGAAATCCACATCCACCTGATCGTCTGTACCCGGCACCTCCGGGGTTTCCACGTTCACGCCTTTGAAGTAGCCGAGTCGTTCCAGCCGGACCTTGGACAGCTCGATCTGGGCGGTAGACGCCCAGCCGCCCTCCATCTGGCGCATCTCCCGGCGCATCACTTCGTCCCGCGTCACCTTGTTGCCGGTGAAGGTGATGCGGTGCACATAGGCGCGCTTGCCCGCGTCGACGAAGAATTCCACATCGACCGTGTTGTCGTCCTTGACCCGCGGCACGCCGGTCGCTGTGGCAAAGGTGTAGCCAGAGTTGCCGAGCACGTTGGTCAACCGCTCTTCCGTCGCCGTGACCAGGGCCTGGGAGAACACCTGCCCGGGTGCCACGATGAGCAGCCGCTCGAGCTCTTCCTTTTTCACGTCATGCAGCTCGCCGATCAGATTCACCTTGTTGACGGTGAACTTCTCACCTTCGTTCACGTTCACGGTGATGTAGACCTGATCGCGCTTGGGCGTGATGCTGACCTGCGTCGAGGTTATCGCGAACTCGACGTACCCCCGATCCTTGTAGTAGGCCTCGAGCTTCTCCAGATCCCCGGATAGCTTCTCGCGGGAATACTTGTCGTCGTTCTTGTAGAAGGAGAGCAGGCTCGGGTGCTTGAGCTCCAGCTCGTCTAGCAGCTCTTCCTCGCTGAATACCGTGGCTCCAACCACGTTTATGTGGCGTATACCCGACGTCTTGCCTTCCTCGATGTCGATCTTGATGGCGACCCGGTTGCGGGGCAGCTCCTCGACATCCGTGTTGATCGCGGCACCGTACCGTCCCTGCGCGACGTACTGACGCTCCAGCTCTAGCCCGACCCGTTCGAGGGTCGCCTGTTTGAATATTTCTCCCTCACGGAGACCCTGCTGGCCGAGACCGTCGAGCAGCGCGTCCGTGGGAATGGCCTTGTTACCGTCGATCTCGATGCTCTCGATGGCCGGTCGCTCCGACAGGGTCACCACGAGCACGCCATCGTCCCGGGCCATGCGGATGTCGTTGAAGTAGCCGGACCGGAACAGCGAGCGGATCAGCTGTCGCACGGAGACCTCGTCGAGCACATCACCGACGCTGACCGGCAGCAGGTTGAACACCGTGCCCGCCGATACCCGCTGCAGTCCCTGCAGTCGGATGTCTTCCACCACGAAGGACTCCGCCCGCGTCGTCGTCGGGGCAAAGGCGGCTGCCAGCAGCAGCCAGACGGTGCCGAGGCGTTTCAACTGCCTGATCGTCATCGGTGGCTCACGGTCAGATGAAGCGGGTCAGATCGTTGTAAAGCGCAAAGATCATCAATCCGCCGACCAGCACGATGCCCACCTGCGTCGCGACGATCTGGATCTTTTCCGGAACGGGTTTGCCGCGTACCAGCTCCGCCACCGCGAACAGGATGTGACCGCCGTCCAGGATGGGAATGGGCAGCAGATTGAGGACACCAAGAGAAATGGACAGCAGCGCGGCGAGCGTCACGAAGTACTGCCAGCCTGCGCTGGCCGAGTCTCCGGCCACCTTCGCGATCATGATGGGACCCGACAGGTTCTCCACGGAAACCGCGCCCATCACCATCTTCTTCAGAATACCTAGGGTGAAGACCGTCTTGTCCCAGGTCTCACCAATGGCGCGGGGCAGTGCGGCGAACGGTCCGTAGCTTTCTTCGTAGTAGTGGGCAGCCACGTTGAGATAACCGATCTCGGCACCATCCTCGGTGATCCGGCGATCGGGCACCACGTCCAGTGTCATGGGCTGTCCATGGCGAAGCAGCGTCACGGACAACCTTCGCTCCGGTGCTCCCTGAATGGCGCCCACCCAGTCGCCCCAGGTCTCTATCGGCGTTCCGTCCACCGCGGTGATCAGGTCCCACTGCTCAAGGCCATAGCGTTCACCGGCTCCACCCGGGAGAACTTCACCGACGAGCGCGGGCGCTGCTCCGGTGAAGCCGAGAGATCCCAGGAGATCCGGGTCCTTGGCGCCCTGATGCCAGTGCTGAATGGGGATCTCGAACTGCTGCGCCTGGGCACCGGGCTGCCTCGCTTCGACCACGATTGTGCCGGTTTCGCCCATCCGCTCTGCCAGGGCCAGGTTCACCTGCTGCCAGTTCTGCGTGCGGCGCCCGTCGATCGACAGGATTTCCGAATAACGGGTCAGCCCCGCCTGTCCCAGCGGAGAATCGGGATCGATCTGACCGAGCATCGGCGCATTGGCGGGTACCCCCACCACGAACAGCAGCCAGTAGATGATGCTGGCCAGGAGAAAATTGGCCGCGGGTCCAGCGGCAGAGATGGCGAGCCGCCAGCCGACCGAAAGTTCCGAATAATCCTTGTCGCCGGGTGCGAGCGGCGTAGCGGGCAGTACCTCACCGGGCTCCTGCTCGCCCAGCATCCGCACGTAACCGCCCAGCGGAATGGCTGCGATCGCCCACTCTGTCCCGTGTCGGTCGACGCGTGACCACAGCGGTCTGCCGAATCCCACAGAGAAGCGCAGCACCCGCACTCCCGATCGACGCGCCACCACGAAGTGACCCAGCTCATGGAAGGTAATGAGCACGCCGAGCATGACGATCAGCGCCAGCGGGTACTGGAGAAATTCCATAGCTTGTTCCGTCAGCTCCTTCTCGCCTTGATACGCCAGAACACCGGGGCCTTCCATTACCAAAAGTTAATAGACGATTCCGGTCCCGGTACGCGGGCGGCCCGAATGATAGCCGATCCGGGCGATTCCGGCGCGCTAGGCTGCCGGCTCGCCGGACAGACCGGCATACAGGAGGATCAGCGCGAAGTACGGCAGCACGGCCAGTGCCGAGTCCAGGCGGTCCAGCGCCCCTCCGTGTCCAGGTAGCAGGCTGCCTGAATCCTTCACCCCCCGCTCCCGTTTGAGAACGCTCTCGAACAGGTCTCCCACCACGGATACCACCACGAGCAGCACCATGATGAAGATCCAGCCGCCATTGAAGCGGCCGAGCACAGCCAGAATCCCGCCGCAGATGACGCTCGACGTCACCATGCCGCCCCAGAAGCCTTCCCAGGTCTTGCCCGGACTCACCGCCGGAGCGAGCTTGCGCTTGCCGATCGCGCGGCCGGTGAAATAGGCGCCGATGTCCGCAAAGGCCACCACCAGCAGCAGCCAGAGGATCCAGTTCGACCCTTCCGGCGCTCCGCGGATGACCTGCAGGGCAATCCAGGCCGACCAGCAGATCAGAATGCCGATCAGGCCGGTGACCCAGGGCCGGATGACCGCACTGCTCCCGGGATACCTGAAGATGCAGCCGAGTGCGAAGATCCACACCGCGGCGCCTGCCATCAGCCCCGGTTCGACCAGCGCCTGCCAGTACACCGTCAGCAGGATCAGTACGCTGTACACACCTGAATAGCCCAGGCGCCACCAGATCCGCTCGATACCCGCCAGCCCGGCGAACTCGTAGGCACCGACGGCGCCAACGAACCAGAAAAACGCTGCGTAGGCGGGCACCGGCAGGAGGTAAATGGCGATCAGCAGGACCGCCGCGAGCACGAACCCCGTGATGATCCGGGATCTCAGCATTTAGTGACCTGTCCCAGGGATGAGTTGCATTTCAGCGTCCCCCAGCGGGACAGGACACTCGGTCAGCGTCGCCGGCCAAAACGGCGCTGGCGTTCCAGGAAGAGCGAAAAAGCGTGTCTCAGGCACTCGATGTCGAAATCGGGCCAGAACGCGTCGGTGAAATACAGTTCCGTGTAAGCGAGATCCCAGAGCAGGAAGTTGCTGATGCGGTGGTCACCGCCGGTACGGATGCACAGATCGGGCGGCGGCAGATCGCCCAGTGACAGATAACTGGCGAACGTCTGCTCGTCCACGTCTTCCGGTTCCAGCCGGCCGGCCCGAACGTCATGTGCGAGTGCCCGGGCGGCGGCGGTGATGTCCCAACGGCCGCCGAAGTTCGCGGCGATGTTGAGCCGCATCCTGTCGTTGTGCTCGGTGCGGGTCTCGGCATCGGCCATCAGCGCCTGCAGATCTCCGTCGAACCGGCTGCGGTCGCCGATGATGGTGAGTCGGACTTCCCGTTCGTTGAGCTCGTCGATGTCGTTCCTGAGCACGTTCCTCATCAGATCCATGAGCAGGCTGACTTCCCGTCGCGGCCGCCCCCAGTTCTCCGTGCTGAAGGCGAACAGTGTCAGGCACTTAACGCCCAGATCTGCACAGGCCTCCGCCACGGGGCGGACCCGACGGGCGCCGGCCCGATGGCCGGCCGCACCCGGCAGGTGCCTGGCCTTGGCCCAGCGATGGTTGCCGTCCATGATGATCGCAACGTGATGCGGGTTCCCATCCGTCGCGCCTTCCAGAGCTGACTCCTCGGCGGCAAAGACAGCTTCGCGCGGGGCGTGACGGGAGACGCTGACGATGGACTCGGACATCCTTCCGCTACCTCCGTCAGACTTCCATCAGATCCGTTTCTTTGGCGGCCAGGGCGTGGTCCACCTCGCTGATGCGACGATCCGTGAGTTTCTGAATGTCGTCTTCTGCCCGGTGGGCTTCGTCTTCGGCCACTTCCTTTGCCTTGACGAGCTCACGGACGTCGGCGATGGCGTCACGTCGGATGTTGCGGATCGCGATGCGGGCGTTTTCCGCTTCGTGGCGGGCCTGCTTGGCCAGATCCTTGCGGTTCTGCTCGGTCAGAGCAGGCAGCGGTACCCGCACCAAATCACTGGTGGAAGCTGGTGTGATACCGAGGTCGCTTTTCAGAATCGCCTTCTCGATCTCCGGGACAAGCTTCTTTTCCCAGGGAGATATGACGAGTGTCCGCGCATCCTCAACGGAAACGGATGCCACCTGATTGAGGGGCGTCGGGTTGCCGTAGTACTCGACCTCGATCCCGTCCAGCAGGTTCGGATTGGCGCGGCCGGTCCGGATACGCGCGAAATGCGTGGCAAGCACCTCGAGGGACTTGCCCATACGCTCATCGGCGTCCTGATGGATTTCCTTGATCATTGTTTATCAGCGCCTGTCCTGCGGCTCGTCTTCGTTCCGGAATTCCGGATGAGAAGGTCTTCTCTCAGGAGAAGGTCTTCATCTCCGGAGAAGGAGGCGAAACGCAACCGCGGTCATCCATTATCGCGCCACGATTCGGGTGCCAACCTTGTCACCGTTGATGATCGCGGTCAATGCACCCTTTGTATGCATATCGAAGACCACGACGGGCATATCATGATCCCGGCAGAGGCAGATGGCTGTGAGATCCATCACACCAAGCTGCGCCGACAGCGTCTCATCGTAAGTCAGCTGCTCGAAACGCTTCGCACGGGGATCTTTCAGCGGATCGGCGCTGTACACCCCATCCACCTTGGTAGCCTTGAGCACCGCGTCCGCGTCGATCTCGATGGCTCGCAGGCACGCCGCCGTATCGGTAGTGAAGAACGGATTGCCCGTACCGGCCACGAACAGAACCACCTGGCCGGTCTCGAGCGCGGCCACGGCGGCATCCCGGCTGTAGCCCTGGACGACACCGGGTACCGGCAGCGCGGAAAAGAGGGAAACCGCCAGACCCCGCCGGGTGAGCAGATCGCGGACCGCCAGCCCGTTCATGATGGTGGCCAGCATGCCCATGTGATCACCGGTGACCCGATCCATACCGGCCGCCTGGAGTGCGGCGCCCCGGAACAGATTGCCGCCACCGAGAACGACGGCCAGCTGACCGCCGGCCACCACCAGAGACGACATCTCGCTGGCCAGGCCTTCGAGGATCTCCGGGTCGATGCCGAATCCGCCGGCGTCCGAGGCCGTCGGTGCCAGCGCCTCGCCTGACAGCTTCAGCAGCACCCGGCGCAAGGTGACTAGTCCCTGCTCTTCTGCTTGTCGGCGCCCTTGACCTGTTTCGCCACCTCGGCGGCAAAATCCTCGGCTTCCACCTCGATGCCCTCGCCGACTTCGAAGCGGACGAAGCGCCGGCAGGCATTGCCCTTGTCCTTGAGGAGCTGCCCGACCTTGACCCCCGCATCCTTGACGAACGGCTGGTCGACGAGGCTCACTTCGGCCAGAAACTTCCGCACGCGACCTTCCACCATCTTCTCGACGATGTCCGCCGGTTTGCCGCTGTCCGCCGCCTGGCTGGTGTAGATCTCGCGCTCCTTGACTAGCACCTCTTCAGGCACCTCGGCGGAGGTCACCACCATGGGGTTGATCGCGGTGATGTGCATGGCGATGTCCCGGCCCAGGTCCTCATCGGCCTTGTCGAGCTCGACCAGCACCGCTTTCCTGCTGTCACCATGCAGATAGCTCGTGATGTAGCCGTCGGCGGTGTCGAAGTTCGCAGCACGGCGGACGCTGATGTTCTCGCCGATTTCCTGAACCAGGGCTTCGCGCCGGGATTCCAGCTCGCCGGCCATGACGGCCGCGACGTCTTCCGACCCGGACGTGTGCACGGCATCCAGCACCTCGTTGACGAAAGCCACGAACTTCTCGTTCTTGGCGGCAAAGTCCGTCTCGATGTTCACCTCGATGAGCGTGCCCCGCTTGCCGTCCGCCGACACCATGACGCCAAGCAGACCATCCGCCGTCGTGCGGCCGGACTTCTTGGCGGCCTTCAGGGCGCTCGACTTGCGGAGCGCCTCGATGGCCGCCTCCATGTCGCCGTCGGATTCGGTGAGCGCCTTTTTGCAATCCATCATGCCAAGGCCCGTGCGCTCACGGAGCTCCTTGACCATTGCTGCGGTCACT
>QJYB01000005.1 GCA_003247835.1 Gammaproteobacteria bacterium
CACCGTGAAAATCCATGTCACGGGCATTCTGCGCAACCTCAACGTATCGAACCGCACCGAAGCCGTCTATGCCTACCGGCAGATGCTCGACGAGGATGCACCTGAAAACCCGCTCACCAAACAGGTGCGTATGGTCGATCGTATCGGTCGACCTTCCATCGCGGTGCTGCCCTTCGAAGATCTGCAGCCTGCGCCGGACCGCGATCACCTTCTCGACGGGATCATGGAGGAGCTTCTTGTGCGGCTGTCCTCCTGGCAGTGGTTCCCCGTCATCGCCTACGCGTCGAGCCGCACGTTCTCCTCCACGGAATCGGATCCAAAGGTCGTCGGCGAGCACCTCAATGCCCGCTACCTGATCTGCGGCAGCCTCCGTCGCCAGGACGATCTGGTGCGGGTGACCGTTCGACTGGTCGATAGCGTTGCCGGTCTGGATGTGTGGTCACATGCTTTCGAAGCCACGCTCGGTAATCTGTTCGATCTCCAGGAGGAGATCGCGCGCAACATCGTCACTGCAATGGCGCCAGAGCTGCTCGGCGCGGAGGAAGCCGGTGTGCTCAGCCGGCAGCGGGCCGACTATACGACCTGGGACTACTGCTGCCGTGGTTTCTGGCACCTGAACCGTACCAACCGGGAGGATCTGGACAAGGCACTCAACTACTTCGACCTGGCGACGCAGACCGATCCGGACTTCGGCCTCGGATGGCACGGACGTGTCTCGACCCTGCAGCTCAGTCTCTACGAGCAGTGGTGCGACGATCCCAGGCAGACCGTCGCTGATCTCCACGCAGCCGCCCGTCGCTGTCTGGAGGCCGACGCACGGTCATCCCACGCGCACGCGGACATGGGCCTTGCGAACATCCTGCTCGGTAAGCGGGACGAAGCCATAAGCCACCTGGAAAAGTCGGTCGGCATCAATCCGAGTTCTGCGCGGGCACTGAACCTGCTTGCCCAGGCTTACGGCATGGCCGGCAGGCTGGATGAGTGCATCATGCAGCTGGAGGAGCTGCTCAAGGTGGATCCGCACTCCGCATCGGCGTACCGATACCGGACCATCCTCGGCATGTGCCACTTCGTTCGCGGCGACTACGAGGCCTCCCTGGCGGCCTGCAGAGAGGCCATCTCGTTCCGTGAGGACGCAACGGGTGCGTATCTGGCGATGATTGCCAGCCTCGAGGCCATGGGTGATCACGAGTCCGCAGTTGCCGCCGTCAGCCGGCTCCGGGAAGCGGCACCCGATTTCAAGCTTCAGGGTCGGTTGATGATGATGCAGCCATTCACCGAAAAACGGCTGCTCGAGCGACTGCTCACGCACCTGGCGGCCGCCGGCCTCACCGAATAGCCCGAACGGGTTATCCTACCTGCCAACGTCTGCTCCTATCCTGAAGCCGGGACTACCGGTCGGGGCACTCGTGACCATTCAGCGGATGGGCGATCTCGCCAAAGGATTCTGTGCGGATATCGTGCTGCTGGACGTCTGCTGTGCACAGCTGACGGAAACACCGATCGCACCGCCCGGAGAAGTGGGTATGGACGACGCGCTGAAAGCGGTGCGGACAACCGCCAACCTCGTCGACGACCTGCTGGTTCCAGCGGTCCGTGACCTGCACCAGGGACTCTCCGCGCACGCCGCCCGGTTGAGCGAGCTGCTCGAGCTGCTGCCGTACCTTCAGACTCCCGGCCCGGTATCCGCCTCGCAGCAGATACAGACCACGCTGGAAAACGCTCTGCACGGTGACCATACAGCGCAGTCGAGCCTCCGCGAGGTGAAGGCAGATCTGCGCCGGGCTGCGCTGGGCGTGCGCACGACAGGCTTCCGCTCCGCGACGCCGGAAACCCAGAAACGTCTTGGTGACTATCGGGCGGAACTGCTTGCCTGTTCGGCGGAGCCGCAACGGAAGTCGCGACTGCGGGTCTCCTGGACATTCGAGCGATCGCCAGATGGCGGGCGATGCCATCACCCCAGGCTTTCACTCCTGCCCTCCACCATCGCCCCGTTCGTCAGCCCACGATCAGGCGCGGCTGACGTCGAATACCCCCGGGTTCCCGCACGCTGGGTATCGGAAGTGCTGAACAGCTTGCAGCAGACGCTTGCCTGGCTGCACAGGGACGTGGACGCACTCGAAGCCGCGTGGATCAGCTCGGCGGCGGAGTTGAAAGCATCGGTTGCCGCCATCGACTGGAGCCCATCGGATCGGCTGCGGGCTCAGACTCAGCTGCTGCAACAGCTCGACGAAGCACACCGGTCGCTGGACGCGTGTGCCCGAACCTTCCGCTGGCTTCTCCACTTCGACGTCGTGGCCCTCATTCACCCGCTTCCGGCATCTGCCGACCGCTGAACCAACGACATCCGGGATTCATCGACGAGGAGCTTCCATCCCCGGATGTGTCGTGCAGAGCTCCCTTCATCCAGATTGAGCTTCGAGACGATGTGCAGGAGACGCTGAGTTTCGGGGAACGACTCAGAGTCTTCACGTGCGAGCAGGGAAAATCGGTCTAGCAGGTAAAACGGTGGCAGTGCCTGGTAGTAAACCCGTACGCGAATGCTTCCAACCGCGGCGCCCATAATGCCTTCCGGTTGCACGCGGAAGCGGTCGATGTGCGCGGGGTCGGGGATGTCCCGCCCCACAGGATTCATTCCGTACTCGGGGAAGCCCTCCGGGTTCCAGCCGCGTGGCAGCAGACGCGTGTCCTTCACTTCCCGATCCAGCTCGACGAAGCTGGTGGTGAGCTTTCCGGCTTGATTCACGTGTCTGGTCTCATAGATCTGTACCTGGTCCTCTCTGCTGATCACGCTCCGGTACGGCTGAAACGCATTGCTCTCACGCGGCAGCTCCGTCGCGAGCGGTGTACCGTCCGGCCCCGCGAGGATGAATCCCAGTTCGTTGGTACATCCCGAGCACCACAGCACCTTTTCGTCACGCCCCAGTAACGAGATCTCCAGAAATGCCCGCCGGAAACCGACACCGCTCGGAAACTTGTGTCCTGTCAGGTTTTCGACCGATACCGTGAACCCCAGCGGATCGTCGACGGAAAGCTCGCCGACGCTGACCCTCGCAGTCGCGCCCGTGGCCAGATTTCTCGCTTCCTCGATTGCGAACGCCTTGGGGGAGACAAGACTCCCAACGGGTCTAGAAGGGTACCAGGTGTTCGAACCGAGCACCGACGGAAACTGCTCGAACATGGCCATGGTGAAAAGATTGATGCCGGTCAGCACATGGCGCCGGTAACGGCGCGATTCCGTGTCCAGGGCATCCGAATCCGCACGATGCGCCGTGTGCGGAAAGTTGGTGTCTTCAATGTTGGCGATGCGGCTTTCCGTCGGGGGTACGCCCGGTGCCAGCGGGTTCACGTCCGGCATGTGACACGACTGACACGTTTCGCCTTCCTGCGCGAAGCTGCTGTTGCGCCACTCGTAGTAGGTCGTCTGCTCGTGCGCCGTGGGCCGTTCCGGGTGATCCATCACCGGCACGTCCACCATGTGGCAGGTGCCGCACAAGGCGCTGTCCGTGATCTGCTCGCCAGCTACCGGCTTGATGCCGAGCGCGTTACGCATAGGCAGCGTGCGCACGTCGTCGTACGGCCCGTTCACCTCGTCAGCGGGCCCGAGCTCGAAATTCGCATTGAAGGTCTCCGGCTTGCCCAGTCCATCCGGCGCGATGCGGTGGCAGACCGCGCAGGAGACCCCATCACGAGCCAACCCGGCGAAAACGGCCTCGTGCATGTTCTCCTGATCCGCGTCCGGCACCGTGTAGGTCTTCTCCAGATCACCAGCGAGCGATGGTGTCGTTCTCGAACCCATGGCCGCATGACAGTGCAGGCAGCGTGACGTGATATCCGTCGCTCGCGGATCTCCGGGTAGGTCCGGGTACGAGCTGGTTTCCCACTCGAGCTGAGCCCTGAACACCGGATCCCGAGCGGAGACGGACATGAGCGAGCCGCTCCACTCGCCGTAGGGACTCAGGTTCGCGAGCTCAGGTTTGCTGAAGGGAAGCCTGTCGAACTGGTGTCCGTTGAGCGGAACCGACATCTCAGGATTCGTGCCGTTCAGCAGATCGCTCGTGTCGTGACAGCCGTTACACGTGCTCGCAGTAACGAAGCCGGGATCGGATTCCAGCGGCGAGGCGGGTACATGATCGAACATCACATCCATGGGCAGCGGTCGCGGGTCCCGGGCTGCAATGGCTGCTGCATCTGCGACCCCTGCATGGTTCTCCACCGCTTTCAGCAGAGCCTCATCAGGGGATGCAGGAACCTGCAGCGGCAGATAGGCAAAGAAACGCAACGCGTCCTCTTCCGTGCTCCCGGGCAGTGGGTCCTCCACACCTCGAAGAAGCCGGTGTGAGCCGTCATCGTCAGCCACTTTCACGCTCGGGTCGATGACGCGTACGAACGTGACGGGGTTGGTATTGGTGAGATTGTCCAGCGACGCGAAGGTACTCTCCGCAGTAGCGGACGCATGGCAGGCCAGGCAGAACGACAGCCCGTATTGAGCGGATTCGAATTCGGCGGTGTACGGAACGTTCCAGGGTCGGTAGTAGAGATACCACAGCCAGCCGTCCTTCGACGCCCGGCTGTCACGGAACATCACCGCCCAGCCGTCGATGTCCGCGTCTGCCGTGGTGTCTCCGGCGCCCGGCCACATGGCTTTGACGATCATGGCCCCGTCGGGAATCTCGCCCACGCGGCCGCGCTGCAGCCAGGTCACCACGTCCTTGGAGTAGTAGACCTTCACCCGGGCATGGGTGGAAAACGCCGTGTTCGCCACCACGCCCGTCGTTCGTGATCGGGCAGGGAGGACGGGACCGGTCATGCGCACGCCCGTGCTCCTGAACTGATCCTGGCACCACGTTGCATAACCGCGGCTGACGACGAATTTCTGAAGTGCTTCGAACTGATCTTCCGTCGGCAGGACCGGGCCATGCTGGTCCAGCAGCTTCAGCGCGCGGAGTCTGGATTCGGCGTCGTCCGGATCCGGGCAGTTGAGCGCGTCCGCAACCACCGCCCGGCTGGCCGGAGCGGTCCGGCCGTCATCCGAGGGTTCGGCACAGCCCAGCATCCCCAGCAGCACACCAAGCGAAAGGCCGATACGACTCCCCGCTTTCCTTCTCGTCACGCCAGCCCTCCACGTCTCCACCGAGGCAGGATGCCATGAACATCGAGCACAGTCCTGCCTGCCGATCCGCATGACCGCGTACCACCGTCACGCAGGGCATAGCCATATACCCGAAGGATCCTTGATCGGTCGACCCGGGGATGCCTTAATCCGCCGCTCGACAGTGGTGGAGGAGATCGCCATGGCAGACGCATACACGCCGCCCAAGGTGTGGACCTGGGACAAGGAGAGTGGCGGCCGCTTCGCCGGCATCAACCGGCCTGTCGCTGGAGCGACGCACGACAAGACGCTGCCGGTGGGCGAGCATCCGCTGCAGCTCTACTCCCTCGCCACCCCCAACGGGGTGAAGGTCACCGTGATGCTGGAGGAGCTGCTCGAAGCCGGCATCGACGCCGAGTACGACGCCTGGCTCATTAACATCGGCGGCGATCAGTTCGGCAGTGGCTTCGTCGAGATCAATCCCAACTCGAAGATCCCCGCTCTGCTCGATCGCAGTCAGAAGACGCCTGTGCGGGTGTTCGAATCCGGCGCCATCCTGCTCTACCTCGCGGAGAAGTTCGGCGCCTTTCTGCCCACCGATACCGTCGGGCGCGCCGAGTGTTATTCGTGGCTGTTCTGGCAGATAGGCAGTGCTCCCTATCTCGGCGGCGGCTTCGGTCACTTCTACGCCTACGCTCCGGAGAGGTGGGAGTACCCCATCAACCGCTACACCATGGAGGTCAAGCGGCTGCTCGACGTGCTGAACCGGCACCTGGCAGACAGGGAGTATCTCTGCGGCAGGGAGTACACCATCGCCGACATGGCGAACTACGCCTGGTGGGGCGCCTGCGTGCTGCACAACATCTACAACGCGGCCGAGTTTCTGGACGTGGCGTCCTACACCAATGTGGTCCGCTGGGCGAAGGCGATCGAGGAAAGACCTGCCGTGCAGCGCGGCAGGCGCGTCAACCGGTCCTGGGGGCCGGAGGAGCTGCGGGTGCCGGAGCGGCACAGCGCTGCGGATTTCGGCGGCTGATCGGCGCTCAGCGCGACAGATCGAGGCGCACGGGAATACGCCTGGCGCCGAACTGACCTGGTGCTGCGCCGAAGCGACCCGGCACGGCATGGCCACACCTGCTGCAGCAGCCGTGTCCGTCCACGGCCCACCGGCCCAGCCGGTACCAGTCCCGCTCGATGAGCAGTTCGCCGCAGGATGGACACCACGTGCTGCCGCCCTCCGCGTCATGGACATTGCCGGTGTAGGCGAAATGCACACCGTTGCCCATGGCGATCCGGCGGGCCCGTGACAGCGTCGCCGCGGGTGTGGGACCCACGTCGCGCATTTTCCAGTCCGGATGGAACGCCGTGAAGTGCATGGGTACGTCCGGGCCGAGGTGCTCGACCACCCATCCGGTCATCTCGTCGATCTCTTCGTCGGAGTCGTTTTCTCCGGGAATGAGCAACGTGGTCAGCTCGAGCCAGGTATCCGTCTCGTGCCGGATGAATTCCAGGGTCTCCAGAACCGGCGCCAGATGACCCCCACAGATCTTGTTGTAGAAACGTTCGGTGAACGCCTTCAGGTCCACGTTGGCGGCATCCATGGCTCCGAAGAAAGCCGCCCGCGGCTCAGGATCCACATAGCCTGCCGTGACGGCCACCGACTTCACCCCCTGCTCACGGCAGGCTGCGGCCACGTCCATGGCGTACTCGAGGAATATGATCGGGTCGTTGTAGGTGAAGGCGATGCTCTGACAGGCGAGCTCCACCGCCGCATCGGCGAGACGCTCGGGGCTCGCCCGGTCGGCCAGCGTGTCCATCTCCCGGGATTTGCTCATGTCCCAGTTCTGACAGAACTTGCAGGCCAGGTTGCAGCCGGCGGTACCGAAGGACAGCACGCTGCTGCCCGGATAGAAGTGGTTGAGCGGCTTCTTCTCGATGGGGTCTACGCAGAAACCGGAAGAGCGACCGTAACTCACCAGTCGGATCTGGTCGTCCAGGCACTGACGGACGTAGCAGAGTCCGCGCTGTCCCTCGCGCAATCGGCAGTGTCTGGGACAGACGTCGCACTGCACCCGACCGTCCTCGGTGCGGTGCCAGTACGTCGTGTCGACTACCGTCTCATCCATACTTGGTATATGGGTCCGTCGCCCCCACATATCAAGGAACGCAATGGACATCGACACCGACACCGTGTCGAACGGAAGGAAAAATGCCTGAAAACAGACAGGTAAACACACAGCTCGACGGAGCACGTGGGTGAGCGCGCGTCCCGCCGCCGTCGCCGGCATGTTCTATCCCGGCGAGCCCCGTGAGCTCTCGGTCACGGTGAGACGGATGCTGGACGCGTCGAAATGCCGGCCGAACAGCCATCCCAAGGCACTGATCGTTCCTCACGCGGGTTACGTCTACTCCGGTCCCATCGCCGCCTCCGCCTACCGGCAGCTCGACGACATCGCCGATCGGATCACGCGGGTGGTGCTGATCGGACCGGCCCACCGCGTTGCCGTGAACGGCATGGCTTTCCCCTCGGTGGACGCGTTTTCCGTGCCCACCGGCGAGGTACCGCTGGATCGGGCGGCCATCGATGCAGCCCTGACCCTGCCGGAAACCTGCGTCTCCGATCACGCCCATGCGCTGGAGCATTGCCTCGAAGTGCATCTGCCTTTTCTGCAGGCAGAGCTCGGTGACTTCACGCTGGTACCCATCGTCGTCGGCCGCTGCGCAGCGACGGACGTCGCGCGGGTGCTGGAGTCACTCTGGGGTGGGGACGAAACGCTCATCGTGGTGAGCTCGGATCTGTCCCACTATCACCCCTACGAAGTCGCCCGCAACATCGACGCGCACACGACGGCGAGGATCCTGACCCGGGCAACGGACCTGTCCGGCGAGGAAGCCTGCGGCGCGTACGCGATCAACGGTCTCATGCTCGCTGCCCGGGGATTCGGGCTCTCGGTGCATGCGCTCGACGTCCGTAATTCCGGCGACACCGCCGGCGACCGCCGTCAGGTGGTGGGGTATGGTGCCTATGCCCTCGACTGAGTACAGCGCCGCAGACCGTCGACAGCTGCTCGAGATCGCCCGAGCTTCGATGAACCATGCGATCCGGACCGGCCGGCCGTTGAATCCGGACGAGGAGACGCTCGATCCGGTACTCCGCGCCATACGCGCCTCGTTCGTCACGCTGCATCGCCATGGCGCCCTGCGGGGCTGCACCGGATCGCTCGAAGCAGTGCAGCCGCTGGCGCTCGACGTGGCACGTACCGCCTGCAGTACGGCCCTCTCGGATCCGCGCTTTTTTCCGGTGTCGGTGGAGGAAGTGAGCGAGATCGACATCGAGATCTCCGTGCTCTCGCCGCTCGAGCCCATGACGATCCGTGACGAGGCGGACCTGCTCGATCAGCTGATACCGGAGGTGGACGGTCTGGTGCTGACGGCAGGCCCGCGCCGCGCCACCTTCCTGCCCAAGGTCTGGGAGCAGCTTCCCTCCCCTCTGGCGTTCGTGACGGCGCTCAAGCGCAAGGCGGGGCTTCCCGACGACTTCTGGTCGCAGGAGATGAGCGTCTACCGCTATCACACCGAAACCTTCGCAGAAGCGGCTACCTGAAAGACATCGCCGTCAGCACGCGCTCGCGGGCAACGTTGAGGGCGGCCGCTCTCGGCAGCACGCCGTCTCTGGCGGCCCGATCGAGCACCTCGGCAACGTTGACGCGGATCTTCTCGGCAATGGTCGTCATGGCCATGCCCTGACTGCCGCCGTGATACTCGACGGCGGCGCAGATCACGCCGCCCGCGTTGGCGACGAAATCCGGAATCACCAGCACGCCCCGGTCGGCGAGCACCTGCTCGGCGGCAGCGGTGGCGGGGATGTTCGCTCCCTGGATGACGACCTTCGTCTGCATGCTGGCGGCGTTGTCCTCGCGGATCACGTCCGGTCGCGCCGCCGGAATCCAGATCTCGCAGGGCACTGCGAGCAGGGCGTCCGGGTCGATGGCCTCGCCCTCATCGAAGTCGGTCACGGAGCGTCCCGCCGCCTTGTGAACCAGCAGCCGCTCGAGGTCGAATCCCGCGGGCGAAACCCGGGCGCCGTGACTGTCGGAGACACCCACCAGCACGGTGCCGCGCTCGGCCAGAAAGCGTGCGGCATGACGACCGACGGAACCGAACCCCTGCACCACCAGCCGCGGTGCGTCGGTGCCGAGATCGAGATGTGGTCCGGCAGCCTCCAGCGCCACCGCCAGGCCGTAACCCGTGGCGCCGATCTCGTCCAGGGGAATGCCACCGACCTCCCGCGGCAGTCCAACCGCGCGGCCGGTCAAGTACCTGACCTCGGCCATGGCCGTCTCGTCCGTGCCCATGTCAGGACCTGGGATGTAGTCGCGCACGTCAACGATGGCCCGGGCGAATGCCTTGATCAGCAACGACCGTTCCGCTGCCGGCATGGCAGGGTCCGCGGCGATGACCGATTTGCCGCCGCCGTGGGCAAGACCGGCCATGGCGTTCTTGAGCGTCATGGCCCGGCCCAGGCGGAAGCACTCCTCGGCGCTCACATCAACTGCCATGCGCACCCCGCCGATGGCCGGTCCGGCGGCGGTGTTGTCCACCACCAGGATGGCTTTCAGACCCGTCGACACATCGTAGATCTCGATGACCTTCTCCGGTCCAAGATCGTCCGTGAATTCGAATGTCGTCACCCTGCTACTCCGTTTCCGTGTTCCGAACCGTTTCCTTCCCGCACCTCAACCGCCCTGCTCCATGTCCGCGATCATCGCGTTCAGGAAACGGCACGCCTCCACCCCGGTGACCACACGATGGTCGAAGCTCACCGACAGCGGCAGGATGCGCGCCACCCTCTGGCCACTCTGTGCCGGCACGAGCCGATCGAATGCGCGCCCGGCACCCACCACCGCAACCTGCGGTGGCACCACCACCATCTCGGCATGCAGTCCACCCACCGCACCGAAGTTGGACAGGGTCAGCGTCTGGCCACGGAGCTCTCCCGGGCCGATGCTGCGATCCTGCACGGCGCCTTCGAGCTGTTCGAGCCCGGTTTCGATGTCGTCCGCTGAACGGCCGGTGACATCCCGCAACACCGGTACGAACAGGCCGTCGCCCGACTCCATGGCGATCCCCAGATCCACCACCTCATTGCTGCGCAGGATTTCGCCGACGTCGTCATAGGCGGCGTTGAGCAGCGGCTCTGCCGTCGCCGCGACGCCAATGGCCCGCACCAGACGGACCATGGGTGAGGCGCGATCCTGCCAGGCACTGATGTCCGCCTCACCGGTCACGGTCGCCCGCGCCACCCGGGCACAGGCATCGGCCATCCGCCTCGCCATGGCCCGCTGCACACCGATCAGCCGTTCTCCGCCCGTCGTCGCACCTTCCACGTCGCGCAGCTGAATGACCCCTTCCGGGCCGGTGGCCGTCACGGCCGCAAGGTCCACACCGAGCTCATGTGCCCGGCGTCGTGTCCGCGGACTCGCTCTGGGGCTCGGCGGAGGGCGCGAGCGCTCCGTTGCCGGTTCTGTTGACACCACGCTCGACGCCGACTCTCCGGCAGGTCGTGCCGGAGTCACGCGCTCCCCCGGCAGATCGCCCACCACCGCGCCTGTATCCCGCTGCGCACCTGCCGCCGCGAAGCGGACGAGTGGCGCGCCCACCTCGACCACATCGCCCACGTCCACGAGGCAGGCATCGATAACGCCGGCATTCGGGCTCGGGATGTCCACCACCGCCTTGTCCGTCTCCACGGTCAACAGCGGCTGGCCGGTAACGACCCGATCCCCTGGTGTGACAAGCCAGGTCACGATCTCGGCATCAGTGAGACCCTCGCCGAGATCGGGCAGGCAGAACTCCGCCGGCTCAGTCATAGGCCATGACCCGCCGTGCCGCCTCGACGATGCGAGCCGCATCCGGCAGGTAAGCAGACTCGTGTCGCGGCAGCGGCATAACCGTGTCCCACCCCGTGACGCGCAGTACCGGCGCCTTCAGGTCGAAGAGTCCGGCCTCAGCGACCGACGCGGCCACCTCCGCACCGAATCCGGCCGTGCGGGCCGCCTCGTGAACGATGACCAGACGCCCTGTCCGGCTCACCGAGTCGAGAATCGTCGCTGTGTCGAGTGGCTTCAGCGTGCACACGTCGATGACCTCGGAGGAGATGCCGTCGGCGCCAAGGGCATCGGCGGCCGCCAGGGTCTCGTGCATCATCGCACCCCAGGAGACCAGGGTGATGTCACTGCCTGCCCGTCTCACCCGACAGCGGTCGAGCGGAACGCCGGTTCCGTCATCCTCCACGGGTTCGGAGACCTGTCGATACAGCCGCTTCGGCTCCAGAAACACTACGGGATCCGGATCGCGGATGGCGGACAACAGCAGGCCGTAGGCGTCCGCTGGCGTGGACGGAATCACCACCCGGAGCCCGGGCACGTGAGCGAACAGCGACTCCGTGCTCTCGGAGTGATGCTCCGGCGCGTGGATGCCACCACCGTACGGTGCGCGCAGCACCATGGGGCAGGTGAGGCGGCCTCGGGTGCGCGTGCGCAGCCGGGACGCGTGATTGATCATCTGATCCAGGGTGGCGTAGATGAATCCCATGAACTGAATCTCCGCCACCGGCCGGAAGCCCTGGGCGGCCAGACCCACCGCAAGACCGGCGATCAGCGTTTCAGCGAGCGGCGTATCCAGCACCCGCTTCGGGCCGAAGGACTGCAGCAGGCCGTCCGTGGCCCGGAACACGCCGCCATCCACGCCGACGTCCTCACCGAAGACGATCACCCGCTCATCCTCCGTCATGGCACGCTTCAGGGCCAGATTCACCGCGCCGAGCAGGTTGACCTCAGCCACGGTCGCCACCGAGCAATGCCTTCCTCTGAGCAGCGAGCGGCTCCGGCAGTCGCTCGTAGAGAAAATCGAAGAGACTCCCGACCGGCTCGGGCGGCGTCTCGAGATATGCCTCTACGGCCCGTTCGATGGCCTGTTCGCACTCCGCCAGGAGCGCCTGCTCCCTGTCCTTGTTCCAGCCCGCCTGGTTAGTGAGGTAAAGCCGCAGCCGGGCAACCGGATCCCGCTGCCAGGCAGCGCTCACTTCCGCGTCTTCCCGGTAGCGGCTCGCATCATCCACCGTGGTGTGATCACCGAGCCGGTAGGTCAGACACTCCACCAGCGCCGGTCTGCCGGCTCGCGCCTGTGCGAGCGCAGAACCAACGACGGCCGCCACCGCCACCACGTCGTTGCCGTCCACCTGTTCGCCTTCGATCCCCACGGCTATGGCTTTCTGGGCCAGGGTCTCTGCCGCCGTCTGCTCGCGACGTGGCGTGGAGATCGCCCACTGGTTGTTCGTCACCACGCAGACGAAGGGTAGCTGCCAGACGCCGGCCGCATTCAGCCCTTCATAGAAATCACCCTTGGACGTGGCGCCGTCGCCCATCACGCACACGGCTACCCGAGGCTCACCACGCAGCTTGAAGGCGAGCGCCACACCGGCAGCCTGGGGGGTGTGGCCGCCGACGGTGATACATACCGGAAAATCCTCCTTCGGACCGGCGAAGTCGGAGCCGCGTTCGTCACCGCCCCAGTAACGGTAGATTTCTTCCGCCTGCACACCCCGTTTGAGCTGCACGGCGTGTTCCCGGAAGGAAGGCAGCAGCACGTCCTCGGCGCGCATCGCGTGACCCACGCCTACCCCTACTGCCTCCTGACCGAGCAGTGAGGCATAGGTGCCGAGCCTGCCGGTCCGCTGCAGGGCGATGGCGCGGGTATCGAACAGGCGCGCGAACACCATGTCCCGATACAGCGCGACGAGCGACTCCGGTGCCGAGAGACTTTCGGGCAGTGCCTGCAGGGGTTCACCGTCCGGTCCCAGGTACGCAGTATGATGAATGTCCAAATCGGCGGCCGATGCCATGCGATTCCCCGCCATTCCGGTCTCAGGCATGGTAACGCGGTACCACCGGGAAACACGTACGGATAAGCACGTACCGGCAGGAGCCGGCAGAAGGCGTAAAACATCCACTGCAGGACATCCACCCAAGAGCGGGAGGCCCATGTCGGATCGTCGTAAAAAGGTCGTGATCCTCGGCGCCGCCGGACGGGACTTCCACGACTTCAACACCGTGTTCCGGAACGATCCGGACGTCACCGTCGTGGCATTCACCGCCACTCAGATCCCCGGCATCGACAGCCGCTCCTATCCGCCCACCCTCTCCGGGCCCTACTATCCCGAAGGCATTCCCATCGTCCCGGAAGACCAGCTCGATTCGCTCATCCGCGATCGGGACATCGATCAGGTGATCTTCGCGTACAGCGATGTGCCGTACCGGCACGTCATGCTGACGGCGAGCCGGGTTCTGGCTGCCGGCGCCGATTTCAGTCTGCTCGGTCCCGATGCCACCATGCTGCGCGCGAAAGTCCCGGTGATCGCCGTCTGCGCGGTGCGCACCGGCTGCGGCAAGTCACAGGTCGCGCGCTACCTGTCCACCCATCTGAACGGTAGGGGCGTTACAACCGCTGCCATCCGTCATCCCATGCCCTACGGACACCTCGCGCACCAGGTCGTGCAGCGTTTTGCCTCCATGGCCGATCTGGATGCGGCGGACTGCACGCTGGAGGAACGGGAAGAGTATGAGCCGCACATCGCCGCGGGCGGCGTGGTGTTTGCCGGTGCGGATTACGCCGCCGTGCTGGCGGCGGCGGAGCGCGAGGACGCCGTGATCCTCTGGGATGGGGGCAACAACGATTTCTCCTTCATCCGCCCGGATCTGACGCTGGTGGTGGTGGACGCGCTGCGCCCCGATCAGCTCGACACGCACTACCCGGGCACCGCGGTGCTGCTGACGGCGGATATCGTGGTGGTGAACAAGCTCGATGCGGCGAGCGAAGCGCAACGGCAGGCCGTGGACGCAGAGCTGGACCGCCTCGTGCCGGGTGTGGAGCGGATGTACGCGGACTCGCCCGTCACGCTCGACGATCCCGACGCGCTCACCGGTGCCCGGGTGCTGGTGGTGGAAGACGGGCCGACCATCACACACGGCGGCATGCCGACCGGCGCCGGTTATCACGCGGTGCAGCAGCTGCCGGTCGCGGAGATCGTCGATCCACGTCCGTTCGCCACCCCTTCCCTGCGTGAGGTCTTCGAGCGCTACCCCCACATCGGCCCGGTCCTGCCCGCCATGGGCTACAGCCATGCGCAGCTGGAAGCACTGCGCGAAACGGTGGAAGCGGCTCACGTCGACGTGGTCGTCGCTGGCACCCCCATCGATCTGGCCCGGGCGCTCGACGTTTCGGTGCCGGTGATCCGCGCCCGATACCGCTATCAGGATCGGGGTACGCCCGGACTCGCCGAACGGGTAGACGCCTGGCTGACGGACCACCTGCAGCAACATGACCCGGCGGGGCCCGCGGGTGGCTGAGCCCGCACCGTCGGGTCCAGCGGACAGCAGGCCCCTGCTGGTGCTGGCGCTGGGTGGCAACGCACTGTCACCGCCCGCCGGGTCCGGCGAGGACTATGCGCCGGAACGCCGTATCGTCCGGACAACGGGCGCGCTGCTGAACCGTCTCGTACGGCAGGGCTACCGGCTGCTCGTCGTGCACGGCAACGGTCCCCAGGTGGGTCGCCTGCTGCGTCAGGATCCGACCCACGGCAATCTGGACATCCACATCGCCCAGACCCAGGGAGAGCTCGGCTATCTGCTGGCAGCGACACTGACCGACGCCGCCCTCTGCCTGCTGACCCGGGTGGTGGTGGACGAGGATCAGGGGCCACCGGTCAAGGCGGTGGGTCCCGTGCTCGCCGACCGACCTGCCGGTGACGCGGTTCGCGCCGGTGAAGGCTGGCGGGTCGCCGTCCCGTCGCCCCGGCCGCTCGAGGTGCTGGAGCTGCCGGGCATCCGGACCCTGCTGCATACCCACCACGTCATCGCTGCAGGCGGCGGTGGGATCCCTCAGACCCGGACCGGTGAGCCCGTGGCCGGTGTCGTGGACAAGGATCGCGTCGCCGCGCTGCTCGCCCTGTCACTCGATGCCGAGCACCTGGTGTTCGCCACGGATGTACCGGGGATCTATTCGGAGGCGGACGTACGCACCGGTCCGCCCGTGACCGGACTGTCCCTGGCCACCGGCCGGACACTCATCGAGGGTGGCGTGGCCGGGCCCGGCACCATGGCGCCGAAGCTGGAAAGCGCCATGGCGTTCGCTGCCGGCACGGGCCGGATCGCCCATGTCTGTGCCCTGGACGCGGTGGAACAGGCCCTGGCCGGCCGGGCCGGCACCCGGATCGGTCAGTCGGATTCCCCGGCCGTCGGTGGGGAGGAATCCAGGGCATAGGCAAGCAGCACCGGGCAACCCAGCCGGTCCAGCTCGTCGTCGTGACCCTGAATGAGCGCGCAGTCCTGGCCAACGACCAGAAGCCCGCCGGCGTATGTGCGCACCGAGGCGATCAGCTCGTCGAAGCCGGAAGGTGCGGCGCCGATCAGGACCTCCACGCCACTCTCTGCCACCCGTGAGGAGAGCGTCTCGCGAAGCGCCGGGTCATCACTGCAGGGCAGGATCACCAGCTCCGCCCTCCGGCGGCGGGCCAGCTCGACGGCCAGATCGAATCCCCGGTCGGAGTCCGCGGATCCGGTGCAGACGGCGACTACCCGATTACCAGGCCGGTGCCCCGGCGCCAGCAGCAGCAGCGAGCAGTGGGAATGGGCACGGATCTGCCGGGTCGTCGATCCCAGGTGCCGACCGGCCTGACCCATATGACCGATCATGCCCATGGCGACGATGTCGGCCCGGCTCGCCGCTTCGCTGAGCTCGGCGGTGACACTGCCACGGCCGAGCAGAAACGAGCTCTGCAGACGGTGGCGACGGGCGATGGCTTCGAGCGCCTGGCGCGCGGTTTCCGCCTGGACCCGCAGCGCCCGTTCCATGCTGACCGGATCCAGCGCCCGCCGACGGGCCGAGGTGAGTCCCGTCTCGCGGCCCACCGGCAGGCCGGACAGACGCAGCAGATCGGCATCCAGGACGAACATGCCCATGAGCTCCGCCTGCAGTCCCGCGGCGAGCTCGGCGGCTTCCTCGAGTGCGGCGCGGCTGTGCGGTGACTCGTCCAGTGCAACCAGTATCCTGCGGATCACCGTGCTCATGACTCGCCAAGCTCCCGGCTGCGCTTCATCGCCGTTTCCGCCATGGCAGCCAGCCGCGTTTCGATGAGCTGGTTCACCGTCCCGGCGGGATAGTTGCCCGCACCATCGAGCTCGCCGGCTTCGAGCCCGGTGAGCACGGCAAGACCCTGATCGGCGGTCTCGATGGCGAAGACGTGAAAGCGTCCCTCGCCGGCCGCATCCACCACCGCCTGCTTGAGGCACAGGTGCTTCACATTGGCAGCGGGGATGACCACGCCCTGATCGCCGGTCAGGCCGCCGTCGCGCCGGCTGCAGAGGTCGAAGAAGCCTTCGATCTTCTCGTTCACACCGCCGATGGGCTGGATGCGGCCGAGCTGGTTGATGGACCCGGTAACGGCCAGCGACTGCTTGAGCGGCACGCCGGACAGCGCGGAGAGCAGCGCGAACAGCTCCGCCGCGGAGGCACTGTCCCCTTCCACGCCGCCGTAGGACTGCTCGAACACCAGACTCGCCTGCAGCGTCAGCGGCAGATCCTGACAGTACCGGCCCGCCAGGTAGCCGGAGAGAATCATCACGCCTTTCGAGTGGATGGGCCCACCCAGGTCCACCTCGCGCTCAATGTCCACCACCTGGCCTTTGCCCATGCGCACCCTGGCAGTGATGCGCGTCGGATGGCCGAACGCATGGTCTCCGAGCTGCATCACCGACAGGCCGTTGATCTGGCCGACGGCGGTGCCTGTCGTGCTAACCATGAGCGTTCCGCGCAACGTGCTCTCCAGCAGCCGTTCGCGGATGCGCGCGTGGCGGAACTCGCGGGCGTCAATGGTGCCCTGCACGTCGGCCGCGGTGATGGCTCCGTTACCTGCCTGGCGCGCGCGGAAGTCCGCCTCGCGGACAATGTCCGAGATCCTGCCGAACCGTGTCGAGAGCTTCTCCGAATCGTCTGCCATCCGCGAAGCGTGCTCGACAAGCCTGCCCACGGCCCCGGCATCGAGCGGCTTGATGCCCTCACGCCGGGCGAAGGTCGCCAGGAAACCGGCAAACGCGCGGGTATCCGTTGGGTCCCGTGTCATCTGGTCGTCGAAGTCGGCGGCCACCTTGAACAGATCATTGAACTCCTCGTCGTACTGACAGAGCATGTAATACAGATACCGGTCTCCCACCAGCACCACCTTGGCATCCAGCGGGATCCGCTCAGGCTCGAGCGAAACCGTGCTCATCAGGCTCAGCGCCTGGCCGAGGGGTTCGGTGTGAATCTCCCTGGAGCGCAGCATCCGTTTCAGACCTTCCCAGGCATACGGCTGCAGGAGCAGCTTGCGGGCATCGAGAATCAGGTACCCGCCGTTGGCTTCGTGCAGGGCGCCCGCGCGAACCATGGTGAAGTCCGTGACCAGCGCACCCAGCTGGACCTGATGCTCCACCGCGCCGACCAGATTCGGAAAGGTGGGGTTGTCGAGGATGACAACGGGTGCTCCGGTGAGATCACCGTTGTCGATGAGCACGTTCACCTGATAGCGGTTCATGAACGGCGCGCTCTGCTCCTTCTCGCCCATCAGCATGCCGGCAAGCATCGGCATGCTCTCCTCCTCGCGGCCGAACTGATCCGCGTGGTCGACGATGTCGGCCTGAATGCCATCCAGATAGCTCAGCACTTCCGGCAGCTCGGCGTACTGACCACGGATCTCGGCAACAAGCTGTCCAACTACGGACATCACCACGTCCCGGTTGAGATCTCGGATCGCGTGCTGCATCTCCCGCCGCCACCGCGGCAGCTGCTGAATCAGGTCGTCGAGCTTCTCCTGTAGACCCGCCACGGTGCGCTCGATTTCCTGCTGCTCCGTTTCCGGCAGGCGGTTGTACGCCTCCGGGTCGATGACCTCGCCGTTCTTAACCGGCGCGAAGGCGAACCCGGCCGGGGTGCGAAGCAGCCTGACGTGCTGAGCTTCGGCTTCGGACTGCAGCGCCTCGAAGGCCTTACCCTGCTGCTCGCGGAACACGTCCTCGAATTCCTGACGCCGGGCCCGATACTCGTCGGACTCCAGCGCCTGGGGAACCACGCTCTTGAGCTCCTCGACGAGCTGATGCATGTCGGCTTTGAGCGAACGGCCGCGACCGGCTGGCAGCTTCAGCGCCCGCGGTTCGTTGGGACTCTGGAAGTTGAAGACATAACAGTAGTCGGAAGGCACCGCCTCGTCCGCGGCCTGAGCGCGCACCAGCTGCTCCACCACGGAGTGCCGGCCGCTGCCGCTCTCGCCGAGCGCATACAGATTGAAACCCTTGGCGCGGATGCGCATGCCGAAGCGGATGGCTTCCAGCGCGCGCTCCTGGCCGACGATCTCCTCGAGATCTGCCAGTGATTCCGTCGTCTCGAATTCGAGGCTCTCCGGCGGGCACGGGGTAAACAGCTGTCCTGCCGCGAGCTTCAGGTCTTCCATGGCGATCTCCCTTGCTGCCGGTCGGAAGGTTCCGTCCGCGAATACCGGACACTAAGAACCGTAGGGCTCACCATGAATAAGGAATGTCCGAGAGTCCAGACCCGGCGAGCCGGTCGCTTCAATCCCTGAAAGTCACCCGGATTGCGCTGCGCACGGCAACCGGCTGGCCGTCGACGATGACCGGCGCAAACCGCCACCGGCCGATGGTTTCCATGGCCGCGTCGCTGAACACAGCTTCCAGATCGGTCTCTGCGCTCAGGTCCGTGACCCCGCCCGACTCGGAGACGGTGAACGTCACCTCCACCGTGCCGTTGCGCCGTCTGGGCGCCGTCGGCGGGTACTCGAGTGCCGTCCTGCGCAGGACGGTCAGCTCGTTGAAAGGTCGATAGGCTGGCGCCAGGGGGTCACCTGACGACAAGACGGCATCCTCCAGCACGAAACCTTCCGGCAGACGGTCCGCCGTCGCCGCAGGATCCACCGGCACCGGCGGTTCCGATGCAGCCGGAGGCTGTGCGCTGCCCACACCGGTCTGCAGGCTGGTGCCCATGGTCAGGTCGACCGGAGCATCTTCCAGCATCAGAGTCAGCACCTCGTCCGGGTCACTCTCCACCGCCGTTTCCACGGCGAGTGCACCCAGCGACTCGCCGGTTGCCTGACGGACCAGGCTGTCGAGCCCTTCGGGATCGGCGTCGGTCGGTTCGGTTGCACCAGCGGCGGCACCAGCATCCCCGACGACCGCCGCCGTCGTCACTTCGGTTGCAGCTGCTGCAGCTGGTTCTGCAGTGGCTTTTGCGGGCGGCACGGCCTGGGAAGCCGCGCTCTGATCTCCACGATCCCCGGCAGCAGGCCTGGACGCCATCTCTGCCAGCGTTTCGTCCACGGCGGAGCGAGCCGCACCGGTGGTCACCGCCAGCTCGATCAACCGACCGGCCTGAAACGCGTCGCCCGCATCGTAGGTGGCACGGGCTTCGTCCAGCAGTCTGAGCGCCAGGCGGTTGAGCGCCTCGGGCACCCGCGCATCGTTCGGGTATGCGGCCTGCAGCGATTTCAGGGTTTCCACCATGAAGTCCACCGTGCCGCGATCCGGCAGCCGCTGCGCTTCGATCAGCACCGAGAACCGATCGAGGAGCGCATCGCTCACACGGGCATTCACCGTATCGGTCTGTGCGGTGGAGAGCGTGGCGCCGGCCGGCGTCTCATCCGCCGTGCTGTTGGCCGACTCGGACACCGGCTCCGCGGTCATCGTCGCCTGGCCCGGCAGGGCTACTGCCTCCTGGACAGCGGCTTCCTGTGCCTCCGGCCCCATCTCGGCCTGTGGCGGAGCGGATGGTTCGGAGGTCTGTTCGGGCAGCGGCTCGGGCCCGGTCAGACGGGTGGGCAGGTAGACGGCAAGTGCCAGCAGGCCGGCAACGATGGCAATCAGCAGCGCACCCAGGGCGAGAGGTTGCTTCGCCTCAGCCGGAAGACCCTGGCGATCGGGACGTGGCAAGTGATCTTCGGGAGACGTCCACAGCGACGATCCCACTTCCGAGACAACGATGGTGCGATTCGATACGTCGCTGCTGACGCCGCGCAGCCTGCGGCCGGCGCTGGACGGCCCCCGGGCAACGCGCGCCGCGCTGGAGTCGGCGTCAATCACCTCGACATGCAGCGCGCCACCTGCGGGACGGGCCAGTGCGAAGTCGTTGTCAATCTGGATCGTCTGGTTGCGGAAGATGAGGGAGACGTGGGTCTGTGGACTGACCAGCACGGCCCTGGCCGGGTGCTCGCCGGGAACGAGCAGTTCCTGCTCCTGCCGCAGTGCCGTCAGCTTGAGCTGGCTGCCCTCCAGGCCGAGACCCACCACGCCGTCCACCGGTTCGAAGCTGATCTCTCCGGACGGTCCCTGGCCGAGGCACATGCCGCCATGCACACGGGCGGTCATGTCTCCGTCGCGCGCGATGACGTGCCAGCCGATGTCCTCACCGGCTGTTTTTTCTTCCTGGTTCATGCCGTGTGTCTGCCCCCCAGGCTCAGAACACACCGTTTAAAACGTCAGCTTAGTCGTCGGTTCCGGACGCTGAAATAGGCGCTTTGTGAGCGGCTCATGATCAACCGGCGGCCAGCGACAGAAAACGATCCGGGTTGCTGCGGATGGTTGTCCGATGCAGCTCCCGGGCATACCCGTCGTAGCCGCCATAGGCCCGGTGCAGCACCACCCGGTTGTCCCAGATCACCAGCATCCGCGGCAACCATTTGTGTGTGTACTGGAAAGCTTCCTGCGTTTGCCACTCGTACAGCGTCCGGATCAGATCCGCTGCCGCATCTCCCGCCATGCCCTCCACGCCAACGATGTACCCGCGGCAGCCGAACAGCGACGCCCGGCCGGTCTCCGGATGGCGGTGTATGAAGGGGTGCGGATAGACGTCACGGGCATCCGCGGAATAGCGGATCTTCATGCTCCGGTCGGAGCCTCGTTCCCGTTCACCGTAGGCCCCTTCCGGGGCGTAGGCTCCGGCAGCGGAATGCAGGGCATTGCGTCCTTCCAGCTGCCGGCGCAGCGTTTCGGGCATTTCGCTGAGCGCCTTGATGAGATTGACGAATCCCGTGTTCCCGCCGACCGGCGGCACCACGAGGCTGTACAGACAGGTTCCGATCGGAGGATCCGCCTTGAAGCTCCAGTCGCTGTGCCAGGATTCGGCGAAGACGGGCGCCTGTTCGTCGGCACGGCGGGTGAGCGCCACCACCGGGTTGTCGGGCGCAATGGACTCGAAGTACGGATCGTCACCGACACCGCCGAGCAGATCCGTGATCCGCACCAGATCGGCGTCGCTCAGATCCTGATCCGGGAACGCGAGCACCAGGTGCTCGAGCCAGTGCTTCCGAATCTCGCGGATCGTCCCCTCGTCCAGGGGTCCGCTCAGGTCCACACCCGTTACCGTTGCACCACAGGCCTGTCCGGATGGCACGACCTTCAACATCAGCAGCACGCTCCCTGCGGAAACTGTTCGACCGTTCCGATAGTACACCCTGAAGCCGCCGTGATTCGCGCCGTTGTCCGGTGAGGCGCTGTTGCACCACTGGCGCCTTGCGCATATGTTCCGCTCACAGATCCGGGGAGAGAGATCATGATCCTGCTCGTCATCGGCGTCCTGCTCTGGGCGTGTGTTCACCTGTTTCCGTCGTTGATGCCGGGCGCCCGGCAGAGGCTGATCGACCGTCTCGGCGAGGGCCCGTACAAGGGTCTCTTCGCGCTGGATCTGGTGATCGCCATCCTGCTGATGGTATTCGGTTGGCGGTCGGTGGAGCCGACCTACATCTATGCGGCCCCGCTCGCCCATATGCCGATCGCCGTATTACCGCTGGTCGCCGTGGCCTTCATCCTCATGGGCGCGGCCAACGTTCCGACCAACATCAAGCGCTATCTGCGACACCCCATGCTGACGGGCGTGATCGTCTGGGCTGTGGCGCACCTGCTCGCCAACGGCGACAACCGCGCCCTGGTGCTGTTCGGCGGGCTGACGATCTGGGCGGCCATCGCCATCGTCACCATCAGCCGCCGGGATGGTGAGTGGGTGAAGCCCGCGCCGGTGCCGGCGCAGAAAGACGGTATGCTGGCGGGAATCGGCCTGGTGCTCACCGCGGTGGTGGCGTACTTCCACGAGTACCTGTCCGGCGTGCAACTGTTCGGCTAGAGCTACAGCGACGGCATCAGGCCGTGAGTTGCCACTGCAGCAGCGTGAACGGCGGATCCGCCTGCGGGTGATGTTCGAAGACGGCGCGCACCGGTGCGCCGATCTCGACCGTCTGCTCCGGATCCCCGAGCAGATTGCCGACCAGCCGCACGTCACCCGCCTGGGGTAGCGAGACCAGCACGATCAGGTACGGCCCCTGATCCTTCAGCGCCGGATGCACCGGATGCCAGACCCGCTCGTAGCTGTAGATACGCCCTTCGCCGGACACCTCCTCGAAACCGAGATTGTCCGAGCGGCAGTGATGACAGATCCATTCCGGCCCCCACTGCCAGCCCTGACAGGAATGGCAATGCTGAATCAGAATCTTCTCCTCAGCGAGGCCCGCCCAGAACGGTGCATCCAGACCATCGGGTGCAGGCACCGGCTGCGGCAGACCTTCTGCCAGATAAGGTTGGCTCACAGCGTTGCCTCCGAACCGAAAACACAGCAGCTCACGGGCGTGACCATGGGCCCGGAGATGATCATCGACACCGCGGCATCCGGGACCGGATTGCTCGAATCGCCGCGGATCTGACGCACCGCCTCGATGACGAGGCCGAGCCCGTGCATGTAGCACTCCGCCAGATTGCCGCCGCTGGTGTTGAGCGGCAGATCGCCGCCGGGTGCCAGGAAGCGCTCCTTGACGAAGAACTCGTTGCAGGCGTCAGGCGCGCAGAATCCGTGCTCGACGATGCTCATCAGCACGCCGCCGGTGAAGTTCTCGTAGCTCTGCAGCACGTCGACGTCCTGCGGTCCGATGCCGGCCATCTCGTAAAGTCTGGGTGCCAGCGTGGGAAAGGACGAGCTCGCGTACTCCGGTGTATTGTGCACGGGCGCGCCGGCACGGTGGTGCGATCCCGCAACGGCACCGAGCAGGTAGCACGGCTTGTGCGGAAATTCCGCAGCGCGCTCGGCGGAAACCAGAACCATGGCCGCGGCGCCGTCGTTCTCGAGACAGCAGTCGTAGAGATGGAACGGCTCGACGATCCAGCGGGACGCATCGTAGGTCGCCTCGTCCAGGGGCCGTCCGTACATCACCGCGCGGGGATTGTTCTGGGCGTGGTGGTATGCCGCCAGCGAGATGGCCCTGAGCGCTTCCTGGTGCACGCCGTGATCGTGCATGAAACGCACCACCTTCATGGCAAACATCTGCGCCGGTGACATGAGACCGTACGGAATCGTGTGGGCGAATTCGCCCGCGATGGTGTTGCGTCGCGGCCCCTGCCCGAAGCGTCCGAACTGCCCCTGAGCCAGTGCGCGGAAAACCACCACACACTCGGCCAGCCCACCGGCAATGGCGGCCGCCGCGTTGGCTACCGCCGCGGACCCACCACCACCACCGCCACCCCACTGCATGCTCGAAAAGCGCAGCTCCCGGCAGCCGAGGGCGGCGGACAGGCGCGATGGATCGTTACGATCGTTGGAGAACGAGGCGAAGCCGTCCACGTCACGGGGTGAAATGCCGGCATCCTCGCAGGCAGCGAGAATCGCCGTGAGTGCGAGCTTCGCCTCCGCATCGGGCGCGTCGCCGCGTTTGTAGTACGCAGTCTCACCCACACCGGCGACAGCCACGCTGCCGCGCAGCGTCTTCACCGCCACCTCAGTAGCTCGCCCGGCCTACCTCTGCAGCCACCGCGGCCGCATCGGGCTGGTCGAGGTACCGCTCCGGAATGGGAAAACGGAAGATCCGGGCGGCATTCAGTCCCAGGATCCTGGCTCGCTCGCCGTCATCCAGCTGCGCCATGGTGCGCTCGATAGCCGCAGCGGAATGTGGCCAGGTGCCTTCGTGATGGGGGAAATCGTTGGCCCACAGGAAATTGTTCACCAGGCCGTGCTCCCGGGCCAGGTCGAGGCCCGCCTTGTCCTCCTGGAAGCTCGCGAAGCCGTTGGTCTTGAAGTACTCACTCGGCAGACGCTCGAGCTTGGGTCGGACCCACATGTGGTGCTTCAGGTAGGCCTCGTCCAGTGCGCCCAGTGCCCAGGCGACCCAGCCAATGCCGGCCTCGATGGTCCCGAAGCGAATCTTCGGATAACGGTCGATGACGCCGGAGGCACAGAGGTTGGCGATGGGTTCCATGGTCGGCGCCAGAGAGTGCACGGCGTAGTTGATCACGGCGCCGCCGTTGCCCCGGGAAGTGCGGGGATCCCGGCCCGTAGAGACATGAAAGGTAATGGGCAGATCCACATCCTGGATACAGGCCCACAGGTCGTTGAACTCCGGCAGGTTGTAGTTCAGCGCCGTGTGATCCGGTGCGCCCCAGACCGGCTTGCACGGCAGCGACAGACCACGGAAGCCGAGCTTCGCACAGCGGTCGATCTCCGCCAGTGTCTTTTCCAGCGCGCCGGGCGCAAGGCACGCCATGGGTGACAGCCGGTCGTTGTAGTCCGCAAATGTCTCCCACGCCCAGTCGTTGTAGGCGCGGCACATGGCATGGGAGAAGTCGGCATCGGGTGTCGCCCAGATCGTCAGTCCCTTGTTGGGAAACAGGACCTCCGCATCCACGCCGTCAAGAGCCAGATCTCGGATCCGGTCCTCCGGCGTCTTGCCCGACTGGTTTCTGAGCAGATCCTCGCCCTCGAACTTGGTGTTCTGCAGACGCACAGGGCGGAAGCCTTCCGTCTTCTGGAATTGGTTGCCCTTGGCGTCCAGCACCACACCGGGCAGGCGATCGTGGTACGCCTTGTCGATACGTTGCCGCCAGAGATCGGACGGTTCCTGAACGTGTCCGTCCGCCGAGACCATGAAGTACTTGTGTGCATCGTCCGGTCGCGCGGTGCGATTCCAGCCGGTGCATCCCGGTGTTTCCTTGCGCCACTCGTTGGCGGTATCTACGGCTTCGCTCATGCTGCCCCCCCTCATCTGATCGATGCATTGTTCTCTTTCGACACCCGTTCCACAACCTGGTGTCGCATGGTGTTGGCCCCTACCTAGTAGCCCAGCCGCTTGTCGATCAGACCCTCGAGAGGCTCGCCCTGGCGGAAGCGCTCGACGTTGCGCACGAACCGGTCCAGGTTACGCCCCGCCCGGAACTGGCTGGCACCCGCCGTGTGCGGTGTCATCATGACGTTGGGCAGCGTTCAGAGCTCGCTGTGCTCGGGCAGAGGCTCCCTGGGTGCGACGTCGAGCGCCGCGCAGGCCAGCTGGCCCGACCGCAACGCCGCGACGAGGTCGGCTTCCACCATCACTTCACCCCGGGTGACGTTCACCAGCCACGCGCCCGGTTTCATGCGGGCGAATGTCTCCCGGCCGAAA